>JAHIOG010000181.1 GCA_018895675.1 bacterium | reverse complement strand
TTGGAATACCCATACCGCTAATCCCTCCCGGTCAAAAATAGCGATTTTAATTACCTTTTTACCGACAATCTGTTCTAACTGGGCCATTAAAGGGAATAGAACCTGGGTCAGGTGGGTGTCTCCCGGTTTAGTCAGAGATAAAATGGGACGTCCATGAAAATCATTGAGAAAATAAACCTTGAGGATCTTCAGTATCTGATTGCGGGTAGCATGTAACCCCTTAGGGATATTAAAATGTGTCCAGGTAGCTTTGTCATGACAGTCAATATAAAAAGTCTGCTCATCCAAAGTCTCAAATTCAATCCCAAATATTTCAATGTAGCATTTAGCCAGATTTTCACTAAGAGGTTCCGCGATATTCAATCTTGAGATTTCTCTCAAAAAGTTATCCATGGTATGATATTTGTAAGGCAACTTCCGGCCCATGAGGAATCCCAAACCTTCTCGGGGATAGACGGTCTTAAAATGCCAGATACGTTGCATTCTAAAAAGAGGCATGTATAAAAGACTTTCAATCTTAGCCTGAATTACCGGAGCCGATCTTTGAAGAATACTTAGATTTTCCAATGGTTGATTCTTTTTTAGTTCTTGGATTCTATTCATAACGGTAGAAGTAAGGGTATCGATAATACCCATCTTCAGACAGATTCCTCGGAGAAAGAAACTGCCCGCGTGATCGATATGATAGATTGGTACAGTCTTTGGAATGGACCGGCGTCCAACAGAATTGTTGAGTTTCAACTTTTTTAACAGCCGCCCGATGTGAATGGGATGAAAGGTTGCCTGAAATTGTTCCTTTAAAAGTGGGGTTATTTCGTGAGCGGATTGAGTAGGATTTTGTCTTTTTACCTGACGAATGAAATTGAGGATGGCCGGAGTTACCCTGGGATGACGATTGCCCCCACGGGTATCCAGCAAGTTTCGCCATCCTCCTTTTTGATAACGAGCCCGAATATGGGGGTAAGAAAAAGGACTTATCTTGAAACCGTAGCGACGGAAAGCCTTCTGAATATTCCATCCTTTGTTTTCGATCAAAAGAATGGCTTTTTCTTGGAGCCGGGCTTTCCGTTCCTTTTCCCGGAGTATGGATGGCCGGAACATAGACACATATTACCATAACATATTTTAACCTGTCAAGTATTTTCAATGTTTAGTTTATTTCAAAAAGGTGGAATCCCTGTTCAAAGAATATCTTATTTAAAACTGGTTACATTTTACACCACACTGTATTAAACAGCGATTTTCACAGACCTTATAACCGTCATTAAATAATCCCTCTTTTTATCTTACCATAAGCTGTATATCCCGCACAAATAAACAACTTTCCGATTCCAATCCTGAAAAAATATAACGTAATTATGACGCTTATAAGTATCAAAAGACGCTTATTATTTTTTCGGTTATTCTAATCTATAGTCCTAAAATTAACCGAATTGCCTTATTTTACTACCATTTCTATATCTCCTCTTGACAAGAATATAAAATAATGGTACAATTTCACAAACATATAACCGTCATATTTTAACTATCAATAAAGGAGGCAAAATGGACCTGAAGGATTTTTTTACCAGGAACGTCTCTCCCCGACAAAAACAATATGAAGCATTAAGGGCAATCGCTTTTAAGGAAGGGTCGTTGAAGGAGATAGCCTTGCGTTTTAAGTACGCAGTCAGTTCTTTAAAGGTTCTGATCAGCAAACTTTACAATGGCCAGCACATTCTTTTCCCGCCGGTAAAAAGGGGACCAAGGAAAAGAAGACCATCTGAAGAGATCCAAAATCTGATCTATGCCTTGCGCCGAAAAAAAAGGTTGAATTCACAAGGCATTACGGAAGAGTTAAAGAAGAATGGTATCTCTGTCGGTGTACGAACCGTAGAAAGAATATTATCTGATGCCGGATTTCCCAGACTTCATCGCAGAAGTTACCAGGAGATGGGTATCGGTAAAAAAGGGAATGTCATTCCGGCCCGTGCCCAGGATTTGGATATCTCCACGCTACAGCCGTTTCGGGCCGAGTGTCAGGTGGCTGGTATTTTCTTCTTTCTTCCTTATCTGATTGAAAGCGGAATACTTGATATTGTAGAGAAGGTCATTTTGCCGAAATCAAATGACATCGGGAAAAGACAGGCGGCGCTGTCAATGCTGTTGTTGAAGCTTCTGGGGAGAGAAAGGTTAAGCCACATTGACCAATACAATACCGATAACGGATTTGGGATATTCGCCGGATTGAACGTCCTTCCCAAACCAACATATATAATGAGTTATTCTTGTCGGACATCCGCCAAAGATATCCTGATTTTTCAAAAAGAGATCATTGATAATTTTAGTAAGCGGTATCCTCATCTATACGAAAGCAAAACAATCAATTTAGATTTCCATTCTATTCCCCATTTTGGGGAAGAATCGGAAATGGAAAAAGTGTGGTGTGGAAGTAGAAATAAAACTATGAAAGGAGCCAATACCTTTTTTGCCCAGGCCGGGGATAAGAAAACCTTATTGTACAGCCGGGCAGACATCAAGAGAAAAGAGTCGTCCGAAGAAATTCTGAAATTTATCGATTTTTGGATTGATGTAAAAGGAGTTGTAAAAGAAACCCTTGTATTTGATTGCAAACTGACCAGATATGATGTTTTACGGGATCTGGATGAAAGAGGCATAAAATTTATAACCATCAGGGGAAAAAGCAAGAAATTGATAGAAAAGACAATGGAAATCCCCCAGGATAAATGGCAAAAAGTTTACCTGAATATTCCTAAGAGAAAATATAAACGGATATCTGTTTACGAAAGTCCATTGTATTTGAAGAACTGGAAAAATCCGTTACGTCAAATAATTATGAAGGAACACGGTCGAGCAGAACCCGGTTATGTAATAACGAACAACCGGGAATTAAAGATAGAGACGGTTATCGAAATCTACGGGAAAAGGTGGCGTATCGAAAATAAACTGAGTGAGTTGGTAAAATTCTTCAGTATAAATAGTTTATCATCGCCCCTAATGATTCGGATACACTTTGACCTTTTGTGGACAATAATAGCGGACACGTTGTATCATATATTTGCCCAGGATTTGCGGAGATTTGAAACCTGTCGTGCCCCCAAAATATTCAGGAATTTTGTGGATATGCCGGGGATTGTTGAATATAACGGGAAAGAATTTGTGGTGAAGATACGCAAACGCGCCAATACCCCAATTCTTTTAGGTGTGGAAAAATTACAGACTCCGACAAGAATTCCCTGGCTGGGCAACCGTCCCTTAAGAATTATTTGGACTGCATAATTCCTGACGGTTATAATGCCTGTGAAAATCGCTGTTAAACGTCTTTTTTTCTTCCAGCGTCAAAACGTCCAAAAGCTCCGCCTCAATACGAGCGCTCATATCGCTGATTTCTTGATCAGAACGTCCTAAATTAAACCGGTATTTCTTCAAGTCAGTATCAAATTCGTCTTCGGCCAACTTCTTTTTTAATAACTACAAAAACTCTGGGTCATTAAAGTTAAACCCCACCTTTATAAGATGCCCGAGATCATAAAAATCTCTGGGAGCTATCTCAAGGCGCGTTGCCGCGGCTCTTAGTTTCTCAGAGACGAGCTCT
>JAHIOG010000180.1 GCA_018895675.1 bacterium | reverse complement strand
CTTAGTGCATTATAATTGGCGCCGAACCAAATATCATCCGGATTATTTATATGAATTGCGCGAACATTTTGGTATATAGATTCTGTTGAATGAATATCCAAGGGGCTGAATTTTTCAATTTGCAAAGTACTTGTATTCAGTGTGTAGATATTATCAGATCTTCCAATCCAGAGAATTCCTTCATTATCGATGCATAATTCATGTATTTGTGGTTTTTTTGAGTTATCTATATTCTTCTGAGGTAACGAAATATGCTTTAATGTCCCATCTGATTTTCTCATTTGATACAGATCATTTTTATTAGTGCCGATCCAGATTGAATTACTGTCGGAAGCCATTGAAAAAACCCGGCTATCTAACAGGGATAAACTCCGAAGTGAATCGCCGGTAAAGTGGATAAATGAATCTGTGACCGGATCGTAATTACTGATATTATTATTAGCGGAAATCCAGAGAACTCCTTGAGGATCTACTGTCATCCGGTAAATAACATTTCTTAATATTCCGTTTTTATCTTTGGGGTTATATGTAAATCTCTTAAAGTTATATCCATCATACCGAAACAGTCCCTTATTCGTTCCAAACCACATAAATCCAACCGAGTCCTGTACGATTGAGAATATAGTGATTTCTGACTGACCTCTGAAAAGTCGTAAGTTTTCAAATTCAACTTTGCGTACCAAACCGGATGCAAACCGACCTTGCATCAGCATCAAAAGGAGGAGTACCAGGCATCTGTTGAATAGCCGATGGTTTTTTGGAAAGAATTTATTTTTTTTAACTACCCTGCTGCGTCCCATATTTATGACTCTAAAATAGTTAAATTGAACGCTACTGTCAATTATTAAGTCGTTATTGATTTTATAATTTTTATAGCGAAGCGCCTAAATGATCTATCTTATCCTTGGAAATCTGAAATCATTTGTTATTTCAAATCCAAAAGCCTAATTTTTCCTGCAAATTGAATTAATGATAGGTGATAAAATGAAATTTAAAGTATTTTCTTCATGTTTTCTTGTTTTGACATTTAATCTGGTTTTTGGCAATGATATTTTCTTCAGTGAATATATTGAAGGGTCGAGTTACAATAAAGCAATTGAAATTTATAACCCCACTGGTTCAGCGGTCGATTTGAGTCACTATGTTGTAAAACAGGCGAATAATGGATCAGGGTGGGGCAGCTACACACCAACTGGCGGAGTACCGACGGAAGATACCCGATATGTTTTACCATTGAGCGGCACTTTGAATGCCGGCGATGTTTATGTTATATATCACACTAGTGCGGTTACAGCTATTTCAAGCGTCGGGGATTTAGGCTTTGCCTATAACGGTACTGTCAATGGTGGTGATGGAGACAATGTCGTTAACTTTAATGGCAATGACGCCTTGGGATTGTTTAAAGATGGTGTTTTAATCGATGTTATAGGGGTGCCAACTGAGAATCCTGGAGATAACAAGGGATGGGCAGTTGCTGGGACTTCCAATGGCACCTATGATCATACTATTGTACGTAAATCATCTATTACACAGGGAAATACAGATTGGACCGCATCGGCGGGGACCTCAGCGAATGATTCTGAATGGATTGTCAATAGTAAGGATACGTTTACAAATTTAGGAGTGCATGTATCGGATACAGGTCCGAACGTGGCGCCCATCGCCAATGCTGGTGTCGACCGGGTTGTCGATTTTGGAACTTTAGTCACTCTGGATGGTTCGGAAAGTAATGATCCGGACGGTTCAATTGTCAGCTATGCCTGGACTCAGGTTATGGGTACTACAGTTACTCTATCGGCAACGGATCAGGCTGTTGTATCGTTTACCACACCCGATGTTATCGCCGAACTTGCGTTTGAACTGGTTGTAACTGATGACAGTAGTGCTATTGGAAAAGATACGGTTAATATCCTGGTAAATCCCAGTCCGATCATCATCAGTGAATATGTCGAAGGATCGTCTTATAATAAATATTTAGAAATATACAATGGAAGCGACGCGCCTGTTAGTTTATCCGAGGCAGGATATTCACTTAGATTATCTTCGAATGGATCAAATAATTTTTGGGCGATAATG
>JAHIOG010000179.1 GCA_018895675.1 bacterium | reverse complement strand
AATTCCCCGATCGTATTGCTGGTTTTTTGAACAAAGGTATCCATCTTTTTGTCAAGATGCTCTTCAACGCCTTTGATATTTATCCTGATTGACCGCTCTTTTGCGTCAAGAGTGGTTTCGAGTCTTCGTACTCTGTCGCTGAGCAGCAGTATCATTGCAGCAAGTGAACCTATAAGGAGCATGGCGGACAGGATAATAACCGGGTCCGGTTTGCCAAGACGAGTGAGCCATTTATAGGTCAATGCTATTGAAGACAGTGTCATAACCACGGCAAGAGCTGTATTTTTTACTTCCATTCAACCACCTTGATTCTTAATAACAATTATTCGTCTCGATATATATAGGTTTAGCTGTGAGGGTGATGTCAAAAAGTTTGGTGTTCATCAAATTCACCACAGAGTCGGCTATGAACTGCGGTTCATAAATGAACATGAAAAAAATATAGAGAAAACAACGAACTTATACGAACTGAAACGAACTCCGGTAGCGTGAGTTCGTATAGAGTTCGTACGAGTTCGTTGTTAATTTTTTTTCATACCAGGCACAGAGACACGGAGTTATTCGTATCTCTGCGCTTCCGTGTCTCCGTGGTTGATTCCGTTGGTTTTTGATTTTCAACACCAAAAAAATTTACAGTTCCGCTGCAAGATATGGGCCCGCTGAGAATCGAACTCAGGATCTCCGCTGTGTGAGAGCGACGTCATAGCCGACTAGACCACGAGCCCAGATGCCTGCTTGAAGGTAGGGATTCCTAATAAGATTTTGCATTCGGCATCCATTCGAGCGAAAAATATGAACTGATTTAAGTTAAATCACCGCAAAGGACGCAAAGAACGCGAAGCGTAGCAACAATGCCCTTTGCGGTCTTATACACTGGTTTGCGGAAGCTGTGGTGAAAGATACTATGATAGGCATACTATAAAGACGCTTGAGGAAATAAAAGAAAAACTTAGCCGCAAAACTATTAAACTTGATGTGATCGGTTCAGTTTTAAGATTTCCAGGTAAAGCTGGCAATGTGGCAGTTTCTTGAACGTATAAATATTTTAAAAAATATTACTCATATTAAATTAATTTTTATGTTGCGATAAATTTCTGGAGCATCGCGAAACCCGATGTAACCCAGCCTGTAGCTGAACGTGCCGGTAATTTGCGCTTAAAATATAACATTCCTACTGTTGATTCATTAATTGCCGCGACTGGATTAACCGAGGGCGTTAAACACGTTCTTACGCGTGATGATCGTCATTTTGAGCCTATTATAAATCTAATTAAATCAAACTATTTTACAGTCCCTGGTGTGAACAAATCTTATATACTATAAACATTATAACATTGTTATAACATGATAAGAAATATCAGAAAAATAGGAAATAGCCGGGGAATCATAATCCCACAATATATGCTACAAGAAATAGGTTCCCCCACGGCAGTGGACATAACTGCAACTAAAGAGGGTATATCCATAACTCCGATAGCTGGCAAAACCGTCAGGCGCAAACCAAGGAATAAAGATGAAACCAATGGATTATACGAGTTAATGAAATCAAAAATAGAAAGCAATATCGATGCTGGAAAGACGAGATGGATTGGAAACAGGGAAATGGAGAGAAGACTATAATTACAGAATTGCAAAAAATAGCATCCATAGAGAATTTAATCGACAAAAAGTTATATTTTATGGGGCTTTTGACGTGCGAAGCTGAAAAAAGAAAGGCGCAACCTATTGTCGTGGGAGGTTCGGCTGTGGATTTCTATACAGAAGGAATTTATCCAAGTCATGATATAGACCTTGTAAGTAACAGGAAAATAATAGGTGAATTATTAGAGAATACTTTTGGTTTTAAACCGAGTGGAAGGCACTGGATTAATGAACAAATAGGACTTTCTGTAGAGATTCCGGGCAGTCGTCTGGCTGGAGATAAGGATAAGGTAACGGTAATAAGAATTGGGAACTTGAATGTCTATGTAATCGGGATTGAGGATTTAATAGTTGACCGTATTAATGCATGTGTTCATTGGAAATCCCAAACAGATTGCGACCAGGCGCAGTTTATGATAAGATATTATCGAAACAGGCTCGATTTT
>JAHIOG010000178.1 GCA_018895675.1 bacterium | reverse complement strand
TCGGTCCCCTTTAATTCAAGACCCGCCTCAATCTTGTCAATGATATGATAATCATGATAGGCTTTTTTATTGCTTGTTATTATTATGATTCCCTTCGACTCCATGCCGGGAAAGTTAATCCCTTTTTGAAGATTTTTCAATAGTTAAATCTTGGAGAACAGCCGAATGATTTTTATATTTAGCGGTTATTTGAGCCCGGGTGGTGGAATTGGTAGACACGCTAGGTTCAGGGTCTAGTGACCATAGGTCGTGCGAGTTCGACTCTCGCCTCGGGCACTTCCTCTCAAACATTTAAAACATCGTAAGAAATTTATCTGCTGATTAAAACGAAGCAATATCGTAAAGATGTCACATGCGGCGTCTTCAGTCACTTAATCAATATAGATTCTTGGAACTCTCTTTGTAATCCCACAGCACAACTCATAAGAAATCGTATCAATCTTATCAGCGACTTTGGTCGCTTGCAGACTGCCCTGCGGCGTATCGCCCCAGAATATAACATCATCGCCGACTTTTACGGGATTATCGCCAATATCCACCATAATTTGGTCCATAGTAACGGTTCCAACCATGGGATATAATTTCCCGTTAATTATAACCTCACCAAGATTGATAAATGCCCGGTGAATCCCGTCAGCATAGCCAATCGGTAAAACTGCGATAGAAGTCTCTTTATCAGTGAAATATTTCCGACCATAACTGATCGAACTCCCTTTTGGCAGACGGCGAGTTGAGCTGACTTTCGTTTTTAATGTCATGACCTGTTTTAACCGGATTGATTCTGAAGTGTCCGTTGAAGGATAATGACCATAGAGCGATATGCCGGCGCGCACCATATCAAAATAGGCTTCCGGTAAATCAAGGATTGCACCACTGTTCGATGCGTGGAAAATAGGTCTGTGCGGAAGATGATCAGCCCATTCCTGAATAATTGTATTGAATCGCTTTAACTGTAATTCAGCAAAAGTTTTATCCCGTTCATCGGATGAGGCGAAATGAGTATAAATTCCTTCTAATTTAAAGTGATCGATGTTTGATATTTTTATGATAGCGCTACGGGCTTTTTTATAAGGAACTCCCACTCTGCCCATACCGGTATCAATATTTAGATGTAATTTAACATAAACTGACAATTTTATAGCGATCTCCTGAGCAGTTTCAATGTCAGCCATATCGGTAATTGTAATCTGGATATCATTTATTATCGCCATCTCCATTTCGTCCGGGAACAGACTCCCGAAAATCAGAATATTCTCCGTTATTCCTGCATTCCGAAGTTCCAGAGCTTCGGCAATCCGCGCAACAGCAAAATATTTAACACCCTCTTTTACGAGCCGCTTTGTTATGGGAATAGCGCCATGACCGTATGCGTCGGCTTTGACCACTGCCATGACTTCCGCAGGAGCAACCTTTTTGCGGATTTGATTCAAATTGTAAGCCAAATGATTTAGATGAATCTCAGCGACAGAATAATAAATCATAGGGTGCAATCATAATTTTGGATTGATGCTGGATACTGGATGCTGGATACTGGATACTTATTTTGGACTGATATGTTCATTTTTTACCGATTGTATAAATAAATTTAATTTTTTACCTAAAAGTTCCAGATGTTTATGCAATGATTCATATAATTCCAAATTCTTTAAAGATCCGGTTTCATAAAGCGTTTCCAAATGATCAATTGTTTCATCGTTGGAAGATAGCGCATAGACCAGAAAATGAATAAATTCATTTTTATAATATCTTCTACCATAGCCTTCTACTATATTTGATTTAACTGATTTGGCTGATCTCCGAATTTGACATCCTTCTTCATATAATTCAAACTTAGGAAGTTCCTGTAAACTCATTTCATGAATAGTAATCACCGCTTGTCTTGCTAATTGCCATATTTCCAATTTCTTATAACTCACTAATCAAGCCTACATTGTTTTTATTTATTCACAATTACTAACTTGAGAAATCCAGTATCCAGCATCCAGTATCAAGTACATAAATAATCGTTCTTATATCTACTTCTAAGAAATCCCTTCAACTCTTCAAAACTCTCAAAAAACTCCGTCGCACAGCCCAGTATCCAGCCACTAATCTGAGACAGCGGTTTGACAGCGACCATATAAACCGGAATTCCATGGTAAAATGCAAATGTCAGTTCTCCGTAAGTTCCGCCCCCTTTTTCGGCATACTCATCCCACAGGCAGATAATATAATCGATCTCCGTCAGAATTGACTTGATATCATTCCGTATTAGTTTGCGGACAATTTTCCGGAACTCCGGCAAATTTTGAGTTTTTAATGCGCGGAATCGGGCGCTTTCTTCTGGCGTTAGTATTTTAGGCTCTTCAATTAATGGATTGTATGATTCATGACCAAATTCATTCTTCAAAAACGCTGTCATCTCCTCCCGCCAGGCATTACCGTAATCGGGCGCATGTTCAATGGCGCCGGCTAAATAGGCTTTCATCTGGATAATCTTCTCCTAAAAACTGTGTATCCGATTCCGACAATTGCCATATCAATAAAAATTATATAGGGTAAATAAATCTTATTCAGGCTATGGAATATTAATAATTCCCGACCGCCTTCAATGATGACGGTAGTAGGAAAATACTGAATGATCTGGCTCCATATACCGGGATAGCGTAAAGATGGAACAATTACTCCGCTGCAAAAAAGCACAGCAATTACAAGAGAATTCAGCAACCCTCGCTGCAATCGTATATTGGCGGATATGACTCCCGTAAGCATCCCAATTTGGCTAATAAGAATAAGTCCTAAAATATAATAGAACCAGAATAGTATCAGGTACCCAACGTTTAAACGAATTCCGGCGACAATCCAAAGCGTGATGCTGGAGAGAATCAGATGTCCAAAACTCTTAACTAAAAATATCACCGATTTGATGAGATAAACCTGGTAGGTCAATAATCTTGATGAATTGATTTGATCTATCAGACCGGTTTCACAAACTATCCTATAAGTATCCTGCAGAGCCAGATTAAATGCCATAAATGTTGCGAATAGTCCGATTATTCCCGGAAACATCCAAATATCAACATCTGTCAATTGAATTCTGGGAATTAACTCTCCCAATCCTACTACAAACACAAGATATAACAATAGAGTTGCCAGAATATTTATAACCACAGCAATGCCCAAACGTTTGCCGGGTTTTAATTCTGTTAATAATATCGACAGTATTATATTCATAATTAGAAACCTTCATCCGAATTTAATTTATTTAAAAATTCCTCGATATGGATCGAACTTCCGGAAATTGAAATAATGTCGTCCAAATTGATTTTCTTCAAAACAGTAATAAAATCTTTAATATTTTTAGTCGCGATTTGAATCGACCGCCCCAGATCATGAACTTCTTTAATTTCTTTAACATGTTGAAGTGCTTTTATCAGTTGATACCCGCCATGCCGAAACTCAATATTGCCGTAAAATGGCAACTCAATCTGCGCTACCATATTTTCCAATGTTCCATCAAAGCGGACTTGCCCGTGTTCGAGAACGATCCAGCGATCGGCGGTGGTTAGAATTTCGGTAAATTCATTCGAAGATAGCACGACTGTCTTTTTCCCCTTTTGATCAAGTATATAGCGAAATAAAATCGCGCGAGCATGGTAATCCAAACCCAATG
>JAHIOG010000177.1 GCA_018895675.1 bacterium | reverse complement strand
ATGGAGAGGGATCAGGAATTCAAACAGAATCTGCGCAAAACCCTTGTTATGCCCTTTGTCACCCTGGGCGCTATCATTTTGGTAATCGCCTACTACGTGATGTCGATTTTTCCGGCGACAGCCAAGATGTTCCTGAAATTTGGCAAAGCATTACCGCCGATGACGGCTAAAACCATGGAAGTCAGCGACTTTCTGTTAGCTTACTGGTGGTTGATTATTTTGGCGATCGGAATTCCCGTTGGGCTCCTCGTAGCCTGGTTTCGAACGCCCAAAGGCAAATACTACAAAGACAAGTTTATGATAAAAATACCTGCCATCGGGGCCCTCTTGCATAAGACGAGTATTGAAATATTTGCAAGAGTTTTCTATTCTTTATACAGCGGTTCCGGAGAAAATGTGCGCGTTATTCAAATTGCTGCCGAAGCCTGCCGGAATTCCTACATGGAAAGCCAGATTAAAAACATATCAATCCCCCTGATGTTAAAGGAGGGCAAAGGGATCGTGGAAGCTTTGGAAGCCTCCGGGGTTTTCACCCGCACGGCGATTTCCCGCTTCCGTTCGGGAGCGGAATCGGGGGCGTTAAAATCCAATGCCTTACAGTTGGCAAATTATTATGAAGCGGATACCTCATACCGAATGGAAAAAGTCATAAATATTGTTAATTTATTTGTAACAACCATCATTATGGCGGCAATGTTATTTATAACGGTAGTCTCTTCCGAGACGTCGGTAATGTAAATCCGAATAGGAAAAGTGGAATAAATGGCGAGACGAATTGGTGACATACTCCTTGAAAAAGGAATAATAAGCCCCAATGTTCTCAAAAAAGCGCTGGAAATCCAGAAGGGGGAACATGCAAAATCGCGTAGGCCGGTGGGACAGATTTTATATGAAGACCTTGGCATAGATCGACATGCAGTTTTACATGAATTGGCTGAGATATTTGTCATCCGTGAATTAGATATCAATCCCGATGGCCTTTCAGAAGAGCAGCTCGAGTTCATTTCGGGGTTTATGAATGAAATCGATGACAACCTCCGTTCCGAATTAATCCAGGTCAAAATGTTGCCCTACGGTATCAATAAGAAAAATGGTCAGACGGAATTGACCCTGATTACCGCCGATCCGGCAAACCCAAACCTAAAATCCATTGCGGATCAATTATCTTATCGCAATTATGAAATTATATATACTCGTCTTGAAATAATTGACGCCCTGATTGATAAATTATTGAAAAGTCAGAATGAGTTCCTCAGTCTGATTGACGAAATTGAATATGAAGAAGAGGAACAAGAAGAGGCGGAAGTCGATGAAGAAGCGCTCGATGCAGAAATCAATCAGAGTGCGCTTACGACTTTAGTAGAGGGAGTGCTGGTAGAAGCTGTCCGGCAGGGCGCCAGCGATGTGCATATTGTTCCTCTTCCTGGTAATCAGACAGATTTTCGATTTCGTCTCGATGGAAAATTGCAAAGTTGGTACTTGCAGAAAGGTGTAAAACCGGAAGCGATCGCCGCTGTATTCAAAGACAAAACCCGGAATGTAGACCGGTTTGAGAGAGACTGCGCACAAGATGGTTTTATTCAGAAAAAAGTGGACGGATATTTGATTCGGTATCGGGTATCCATCATACCAATCGTAGGATCCGAATTTGACCGACGTCTGGAAAGTATCGTCATCCGTATTCTGGATGATAGGAAAGTAATCACCGATTTAAAAAAACTCGGTTTACAACGGCAGGCACTGGCTGATTTTCATCGGGCAATTACCAAACCGTCGGGAATTGTGATCATTACCGGTCCAACCGGTAGTGGAAAAAGTACGACCCTTGTGGCTGCTCTGTATGCTGTTATCTCACCGGACAAGTGTGTTCTCACGGTGGAAGATCCGGTGGAATACCTGATCCAGGGAGCGCGGCAGCTAAAGATCAGCGACAAAATGACTTTTGATAATGCAATTCGGGCGATTCTGCGACATGATCCGGATATTGTCCTGGTTGGTGAAATTCGGGATCTTACCACTGCCAGTATTGCTATGAAATTGGCTAATACCGGCCACCTTACCTTTTCCACGTTACATACAAACGATGCGCCGAGCGCCGTTTCCCGGCTTTTTAAAATGGGGATTGAACCATTTTTAATTGCCTATTCTGTAAATATCGTCATGGCTCAGCGCCTCGTTCGGCGACTCTGCCCGCATTGTAAACAGCCAATCGACGATCTGGACAGGGAAGCCGCCCTGAAGCTGGGATTTACTGAAGAGGAACTACAAAACACGAAAATATATAAAGCGGTAGGCTGCGAGAAATGCCGCGGTGGTTACAAAGGCCGTTCCGCAATCATGGAAGCTCTCTATTTCACGAAGGAAATTCGAGAGATTATCATCACATCGGATGAGAAGATAAACGAGGAAGCAATCCGGGATGCAGCCGTGAAAAACGGAATGCTCACCCTGCGAGTGTCCGGAAGAGAGCGCATCAAAGAGGGAGTTACCACGATCGAAGAGATAGCGGCCATTACGGTCGAGGAATAAAAAGGCTATGGGAAAAGCAGAGTTACTGATTCTTCTCGGTGCAATCGTAATCTGGGGAATTTTTACGTTATTTGTAAACGAGGCGCGCTTCAATAATGAAATCAGTATCATGCAATCCCAATTTGAAATCAGTGCTGTGGGAATTGCTAATTCCTACTTAGAGGAAGCCAAATCAAAATCATTTGATGAGGTATTTCTCAGCTCAACACCATCTACGCTTCCGGATGAATTCACGGCGCCGGGCAATCTTGGTGTCGATGCGGGCGAAATCTATCCGAATTTCGATGATATTGATGATTTTCATAATTATACTGTATCCGATACTACTTCAGAGGGATTTGTCTATATTGTTTCCATAGCTGTCGGATACGTCGCTACGAGCGACTTTGATAACTTTTCAGCTATCCGCACCTTCTATAAACGGATGAACGTTACTATTTCCAGCCCGGATTTATCAAATAATTTAAACCTGAGCCGAATCTATCCTTATATAGGTTAAAATATGTTTGACATAGAATTGACAGGAACATTTCTAATTGCCGGTATCTTTATCCTGAGCATATTGGGTATGAATTTCCAGTTGTTAGAGACCAGTGCGCTGAACAATATGCAGATAATGGCCCAGGAAAATGTAGCCGGGGTCGCCTCAATAATAGAATTTGACCTTAGAAAAGCCGGTTACGGCGTGCCGGCGGCAACCTCGGCAATTTTGGCGATTTCCGATACTACGATTCGATTTTTAGCGGATATCAATCAAAACGGAATACCCGACACCATGAACTATCGCCTAAGTAGCAGCTCGGATGCCGCAAGCACCGAGAATCCCAACGATCGGTATCTATATCGATCAGTAAACGGCAGCGAAAATGACGTTGGAATTGGATTGACAGACCTTCGATTTGATTTCTACAGTGCGACAGGGAATCAGACGACCAGCCTGGATAGTATTCGTATAATCAAGGTCGGTTTAACTGTGCAAACTTTATTTGCTTATAGCGGACAATACAGCAGTGCCAGTTGGAGCAGCCAAATATCACCAAAGAATTTGGAGAATATCTAAATGAAAGTTAAAACTCCATACGATGAGCAGATATCCGAAAAGCAGAAAAATATTCCGGACAAAAGTCTGCAGGTGATATCGAAAAATTCAGGGAATCTTATTTATTTTAACCGACCGCCCTTATTCCTGGCCAACTTTCCTAAGATTGTTGCTGAAAAGTTTTTAGAAATAGGGATTGAGGAAAAGTTTGGCGCCCAGGATGAGATTCTACACAAGGGAGAAGTCGGAAGCTCCCTCTATCTAATTATCGAAGGATGCATTTCAGTATGGAGACAGGGGGTTAAATTAGCAGATTTAAAAAAAGGCGATGTATTTGGAGAACTCATCCTGTTCCGGGAGCACTATCGAATTGCGTCAGTCCGTGCGGAAGAGCCGACAAGAGTATTACGGTATTCCCGGCATATGCTTATGGATTTTTTCTCTCATCAGGAACAGAAGATCGTGAATCTCCATATGATGAGCCTTATCGAAATAATGCGCCAAAAACTGATTATCGCAAATGAAAAAATTGTGGAACTCGAGCGAAAACTCTTCGAATTGCGCTCATCATAAATTTTATTTGCACTATTGATGATTATAATTAAATTATTTTAGTTAAACGCGGATGACTATATGGACGAAGCATTAATCCAAAAAACACACCAGATAACAAAAATAATTATCGATAAGATGCCGGCTACCCTTTTTGGAATCGAAAGACAGATGTATCTCGCCAAAGCTATACACGAATTGGATGAGGAAGATCGCTGTACTTTACAGATGTTGCTACAGGGATTTCTAAATCGAATGAGTAAAATTGAAGCCTCCGATATTGATATGGGATCGCTCGGATGCAGAGGCGAAATATGGTATCGCACCCATGGAGACAAAAAACCGGATCCACAATTGGGCGAATATAGCAAATATGAAATGGATTTGATCCTGTTAAACTCATTAATGGAACGTCAGACAAAAATTTTATTCGAAAAGAAGAGCCTCGATTTTTCGTATTCATACGAAGGTCCTGGTGAAAACGAGCCGGTACGCTTGCGGGCAAACATGTATTTCGATCTTGGAAACATCGGATTAAATATGCGTCTGATTGCCGGTGAAATCCGCCCAATCAGTTCTTATGGTTTTCATCAGAATATTGCTCGGGCTCTAAGCCTTGCGCATGTAAAAAAAGGGCTCATTTTGATTACCGGCATTACTGGTTCCGGAAAAAGTTCCACCTTAGATTCTATTGTCGATGCCAATAATAAGAGCATCGATGCGCATATCGTTATCATCGCCAGCCCGATTGAACATGTACACATACCTCAGCGCTGTGTCGTACGGCATAGGGAAGTCGGCAGCGATGTATTATCATTTAAAGAAGGGACCATACAAGCTTTGCGGCAGGACCCGGATATCATCATTATTGGCGAGATGCGAGATCCGGAAACAATCATTACAGCCCTGGAGGTGACAGATAGTGGCCACAAGGTATTTTCAACATTACACACATCCTCTGCAGTGGATAGCATCGACCGGATTATCGGTGAAGTGCCTTCGATTGAACAGGATCGGGTAAGAGATCGATTAGCCGACGTGTTAACGGTTGTCATGTCGCAAAAATTACCAAAGACGATTGATGGAAAACGTATCCTCGCAAAAGAAATTTTATTCATGACACCACCGATCAGGGCGGCAATAAAAAACAATAATATCGGAGAGATTTACCAGATGCTGCATCAGGGAAGCAGTTTGGGTATGATTACTATGGAACAGGATCTCAAGCGACTCTACGAGCAGAATATTATCTCTTACGAAGAAGCGCTGGCAAATGCTAACATTAAAAAGAGGTTCAAAGAAATTGTCAAATACTCCGTCTAAGAAAGCCCAAAGTTCAAACAGAAAAAAAGTCCTGGGATTATATAATGACGGCCTGGAGCTGAAAGCAATTTTAGCATCACTCTCGGCAAACAAAATTGTCATTGAATCCATTGATAGTTCCAAACTTCTAAGCCCCCTTAAACAACTCGAAGAAATTTCCGGAGGTGAATCAGAAGAGGATTTGGAAGGCCTGAGCGCTGAAGATATTTTTGGCATATCTGATGAAAGTCCGAAAAGTGACGAAGCAAATCCATTCGAAGGTGAAGTCAGCGAGGGTGAAGAAGAAACGCCGGTATCCAATGAGGATGTTCTGTTGGCTCTGCTTCGCAGAGTGCCCACGGAAAAATTCAATATGGCGATCAATTTACCGTCACCGATAATGAACACCGTCATTCTGAAAAACGGTTACAGCAGGCTGAAAAGTAGAGAACGGGAACGTAAAATCCATGCAGAAATAAGCCAGCAAATCCACGGAAACGTACCCAAAGATCAATATGCCTATATTGCCACAGATAAAGATCAATTATTAGTATTTGGGTATATGGGTGACGTTCCGCTTATCCAGACCTATGATGCAATCCGGAAAAGGTTAGAACAGAAACATAAATTCCAGCTTTTGAGTCCAAACGAAATTTCTATTCTTAATCTTGTTTGTTACAATTATGCTCCGAGAGAAGATGAAATAATTGTAATCGTAGATATTACCCAGAACGAGAGCCGAATTATCATGACCAAAGGGGGCAAATTCGTCCATATGGCTCCGGTAATCCGGGAAGGCTCTTCAACTCCCTCGGTCCTGAATACACTCAAAGGCAAATTGCTTTATGAACAAGATATTGGAAATATCCCGGATTTTGATTTATTGGTACTGACCGGCAAGTCGAAACAACTGGAAGCCAAAGAATTTTTCCAGAAGAACTTAGGTTTGGAAAATGTTGAATACGTCAAACTAAATTCGGAAAGATTTGTCGCAAGTCCTGAAGATGCTGCCAGTTTGCAGAATTTCACTGGAGCATTAGGACTTGTGGTCACAGCATTAAAGAGCGATGAAAAGAATCTCTACAAGGTTGACCTCTTACCGGAATATGTACAAAAAAGGCAGCAAGTTTTTAAAATTGCTTGGCATGGTATTTTAATTTTAATCCTGATTCTATTTATGCCGATGGCCCTCAATTGGCTCAATAATAGTAAGCGTTATTTAAAAGAAAGTTATGTAAGAGAAGTTGAATTATTAGACAGATCCATCGAAGATCTCAACTGGGTTGGGCCACTCGTAGATAGTCTGGTCTTTGAATTGGGAGATCTACAGGCGGAATATAGTAAATTGGATTCTCTGGCTCGGGGAACAAGACGAATCACAGTGACAATTGATAAAATTTATCGTGCAGCCCGTGATGTAAATGGGTTATGGTTTACAGATGTTAATGTGAAAAGTTCAGCCGTTGAAATTACCGGTTATAGCATTTATCGCAATCGAATCCCCCTATTCATAAAAAGATTTTCTCGGGCAAGCATTGAAAGCATTGCACCAACTGAAATACGTGAGAAGGTTGTATATCAATTCAAGGTTGTCATTGAAAACATCACTCGAGATGAGAAAGAATTTAATCCGATTGTTGAATGAATCGAATCAGTTATGGAGGCAGGGATTAAGATGATATACATAGACACTAAGAGATAGGAAGACAATCATGTCCTATGAAATTCGCAATACGCTGATTCTGATACTGATTTTACTGCTCATGTGCGGTGGAGGCTATTTAGGACTGCATCTCCGGTACGATGAGAAAATTGAGGTCCTTGCACAGCAGACAGAGCAGAAGAAAAAAGAATTTTCCAAGCTGGAAGGATATCTTGCCGATCTGGATTACTATTACGAAGAGATCAAGACAAACCAAGAGAGGCTCAAATCCTACCCGAAAATCCTTTTGCCCACCGTTGAAATTCATCAGACGTATCGATACCTGGAATATCTCGATCGTTTGGGAACATTCTTCAATTTCACCTTTGTCCTGGCAGATATCAAAGAAAAAAAAGGTTACGCAGAAGCCATATATCAACTTAGCGGCGAGGGAAAATTCCCGAAGCTGGCTGCATTTTTTATGCGGCTCGAAAAGCTGAAACCGATCTACCGAATTGATAATTTTCGGATACGCAACAAAGAAGATTTGAACGACGAGAATCTATTACGGGTTGATCTGCGACTAACAGGTTTCTTTTCCAATGAAGATAGAGCAAAAGCATTTTCTATTCATTCTTTTCGAACTCAGCCCCAATATACCCTGCTTCATTACGATCCTTTTATGCCATTGATATTAAGGAGATTACCGCCCAACAGTGATAATTTGCCCATTGTTGAAAAATGTAATATCATTGCAATTACGGGAAATGTAGCATATATCAAGGATCAATCAAATAATCTTCTTAAAATGAAAGCCGGGGATAAAATTTATCTTGGATACCTGGCAAAGGTAAATATAAATAAGGGCACGGTAACATTTAAAATGGACCGGGGCGGTATCAAGGATACTGTAGTTCTTAATCTAAATCCAACAAAATAAAGGTGACTAATGCAATACCTATCAAGCACTCAAACTCGACAGCACAATAATTCTACCATTTTAATTTATGGGATCGCATTGCTGTGCCTGTTAATTTTCAGCTCTTATCCCTTGCAGGCGCAGAAGCTTCCTGTTCGGAATTTTGTTTCCAAAGCAGAAACCGTATCCTTTCCTCCTACGATAAGTTTTAATGAAGCAATAGAGGTTCTGAGTCAGTTAGCTCTGAATTTTTCCGGGAAGATTATCATCGATCTAACTGAACAATCGGGCCCGATTAATATCGATGTGCCCCCCTCCCATTGGAAAAAGGTTCTGGAATATTTATTGGCAACACGGGATCTCGAATATGTTGAAAAAGCCGCCTGGTTCGAAATCCGATATTCCAGCATGGAAAAAGCAGCGACCGCAGGATTAAAAGAACCCGAAGTTACCGCCGATACAAGGTCTATTGAAATATCAGCTATATTTTTTCAAGGCGATCGCAGAGTTCTTAAGGAATCCGGAATTAACTGGAATGCTTTGTTGGATAAGCTGGATTTAAATATTATCTCTCTGGGCGGAATGGGTGTTTCGCAGGAATTTTTATCGGTTGCCGGCAAATACACTGCCAATGACGGATCCATTACGATCGACGGAATTCTAAACACTTTCGAAGCCTTGAATATAGGTGAGATCATCACCCGTCCAACGATTCAGGTCATGGATGGCAGTGAAGGCAAAATCCAGGTAGGGCAACAGTTTTCAATTAAACAGAAAGATTTTGCGGGTAATACTATTGAACAATTTTTTGATGTGGGATCAATACTGAGTGTTACTCCTAATATATATAAAGATCAGGATATTACCTTCATTCACCTGAAATTATCCGCAGAGAAAAGCTCTGCTACTCCGGACCCGGTGAGTACGAAAATCGATAAACAATTTGCCGAAACAAATGTATTATTATTAGATGGCGAACAAACGGTAATCGCCGGTCTTTTCTCCGAGGAAGAAACTGAAGTCAGAAAAGGAATTCCCGTTTTGAAGGATTTGCCGTGGTGGGTATTGGGAATTCGCTATTTGACGGGTTTTAATTCTAAGGATAATATGAGAAAAGAGCTGGTAATATTTATAAAAGCTTCTATTGTTCCCACTCTGGCAGAACGCATCGAATCAAAGAAAATAAACATGCATGAAGAATTGAAGCTGCGTCGCGAGAATTTTGACAACCGGATATTGAAAAAAGAGAATTAATCCCAGGAGCGCGATAAAACTTTCATTCCCACCACTGGATAGCGGTAATGCGTCTGGGCCCTGTCGTCGCACCGCCTCCTGTTCTTATCAATTTATCCATGACCATATTAATAGCTTCCGTAGAGTATTGCACCGCGCTATGTGAGTTGATTGTTCCGGTTGCGGTTTGGGCGCCAACGAGTAATGATCCGCATATATTAGAATGTGCATTATCATCGACTTCACTTGAACTGGCTCCCGAGACGATCACCAGTCCGTACCACTGAAAATGGGATACGACAAACAGGTCGCCTCGGACAACTAGAATACCATAACCAATCGTAAGGGCGGTAAATTTACAATCCGCGTCAAAATATACAATTTTCGGGTCCGCTGCCGAACCGTAAGTCGCACCGGGAATTACCTGATTGCCGGTGTATTTGTAGTGGGCAAATTGTTCGTACGAATCGGCAAGATCCCGAAGATCTTCCCAGGAGCCGTCGGCGGTGGCTGGAATTGGTAACGGGGGCACGCCTGTTATTGTAGAAGTAGCTTGCATGGTAAGAAATAGCGCGCCTGTGGCGGCAACTCCGGGTAGATCCGGGCCGGGTCCTGCTGTTCCATCCATATTCATATCATTACCACTGATCCCGGAGTGTGCCCGCATGGTGAGACTCGCATTTGGGGCATAAAATCCCATAGCTGACTCAATTATCGGCATTTGAAGAGTGATCGCATTCACACTTTGAAAGTTTGCCGACGCGGTATAGGTAATTCCCCCGAATTGTCCCGTAGTGCTCACCGCAATGGTATCTGTATTGGTTGAGGCATCCGAACCACTTAAGGACATACTGCCGCTAAAACTACCTCCCAACCAATTGGCAATGGCAACTGTAGTATCTGTTGTCCGATTTTGTACATGCAGAGAAATCATATACTCCAAAGCGCTGTTTGTCAATTGCCGAAGTTGGGTATTCTCATATATTTCGGAAACATTTTCAACAGCACGTTCTGTTATTTTATACATATCGCCTTGTATCATGCCGAAAATCATGATGTAACCCAATACAATAATTAGAGTAGATTTTCCCATCGCGTGTACCTCACTGCCTTCGCAGGAAATTAATTAATATTTTTAGGCTCATCGTGTTTGTTTCATTATTTTTATCAGATTTTTCGCTTACCGCTATATCATAAGACATTTTACTAACAAAATCAAGATGGATAGATAATTCTGGGAATATTCATAATTTTACCGGTTTAACATATCACAGCCCATATCATCATTATATACAGTATATTAAGAGGTGTTAATTCTTGTTAATGACCCCGCAATTGGTTAGCATAACACCGTAATATTTAAAGGTAAATAGGGTATCCTGAAAAAGTCATTACTCACTATCAAGCGATATAACGGCAGACTTGCAGTTTAAAAAAATCAGTTTTATTACGAATTTCAACCAATTCTTCACCCAATAAACAAGAAACAATAAACAGCCGCCCCGCCTGGATGGCGGACAGGCGCAGTGCAGTGCCCATATTCAATGAAAAGATCGCCATTGTGATCCAATTGTCACTGGTTTTCTCCGTTTTGGTCATCACTTTTCCCAGTCCATAGCGTGTCTTTGCCGTCCTAATTTTAGCCTCTACTTCGTTTCTTTCACCCTGCTCCTGTATTCTTAACCGTTCCATTTCACGAGAAACCGCATCCATTTCCTTAGGAGGTCGTCCTAACTTTTTTCCCGCTCCAACAGGAGTCCCTGATGGGAAGAATCTAATCCCTTTTTCTCTCAGATAGTTACGATTCTCCCGGGTTCCATAAATCTGATCTGCAATGACGACTTTCGGATAATGACCAAATCGGCGTCTGTATTTGTTTATCTGAACTATCAAATCGAGACTCTCATTATAGGGATCCCCCGGCCGACTGTCGGGCAGGCATCTCAAGTGGTCCAAATAGAGAAAACCATCTAGCACGCTCAATGATAGTTTAGGACCAAATTCCACATCCGCACTGGCTTTTCCTCTGACCATTGGGCGAATTTGGGGCTGGTGAATACTGACTATCCGATCTTTTACTGTATGAGTTACATTAAGATACATCTCCTCCTGCTGCCTAAAAATAGTGCGGATGACCTCAAGCCTCTTTATTTCTTTTTGACTCAGTATTTCCGGTTTATCTTGTAGCGCTGCTAACATATTTTCAATATGAGATAAATTACGTCGCAAATACTGTCCGGCAGCCGCCGGACTGCCTAATGCCAAGACGAATCACTTTTTTGCTTTTACGTTTTTTCTTAATGATTCGCAGATAATCCCTACGGGCTAATCGCCGATAGGTTCTTGGCTTTTGAGAAAACTGACCACTCGTGTACAATGTATCAATGATGTGTTCACTTATCTCCCGGGATTCATTGAGTAACTCAAGATCCGTTGGATATTTGATATTGGAAGGAGCAACCGTAGCGTCAACAATCAATTTCCCGTTGTTCTTCTTTTCAGTGGTCTCAGATTTCGTTGATTGATTATTGTCATCCTTAGGTGATCCGGAACGCTTTCGGGATCGTTTGGTCTCTTTTTCTATCACCCGTAGTTCTTTGACTTTCGCAATGAATATTTCGTTAATGGTCTCTATCTCTTTTGCCTTGAGATGTTTTTCCCGATAAATCAGCAATTTTATAAGCCCTAAATATTTGACTAATATTTTTCAAGACGAGGTAAAAAAACCTTTAAAGGTCTAATGTAATATGGCGTTTATAAGTTACTTATTTAGTCCAGTGAAATTTCGTATGGATTCAACTTGTCGT
>JAHIOG010000176.1 GCA_018895675.1 bacterium | reverse complement strand
TAGATATCGGAACCCCGGAAAGATACGAGAAAGCAATTAATTTAATAGGAGGAATGAAATGAATAAATGGAGAGTTAGTTTTGGCGACCTGGTAATTGGAGATATAGCAAAAAAATATTTTCAGAGAGTATTTGATAAAAATTGGGCATCAGAAGGAGAAAATGTAAAAGAATTCGAACAAAAATTCGCGGCTAAGTTTGGATGCAAACATGCTATAGCTACGAGTTCAGGCACAGATGCAGATATTGTCTCCTGTGCAGCGTTGTACGATTTTGGAGCAAACAGGGGAGATGAAGTAATTGTACCGGCATTATCATTTGTGGCTACTGCCAACTCGATTTTGGCAGCAGGATTGACCCCTAAATTCGTTGATATTGAGCTTGAAACTCTCAACTTAGACCCTTCTAAAATCGAGGAGGCTATCACCGATAAGACCAGAGCCATTATGGTCGTCCATACAATGGGAAAACCGTGCGAAATGGACTCAATTATGAAAATTGCAGAGGCTCATGATTTGAAAATTATAGAAGATGCCTGCGAAGCGCACGGCGCTACTTATAAAGGTAAACTTGCGGGGACGATTGGCGATATGGGAGCGTTCAGTTTCTATACAGCACACCAGATCGTTTGCGGGGAAGGCGGTATGGTTGCTACAAATGATGATAAGAGCGCAGATGTTGTCAGGTCTGTAAAATCACATGGCAGACCGTTTGGCAGTTTATACTTCGATTTCCAGCGTATAGGTTATAATTCGAAAATGAATGATCTGGAGGCGGCGCTCGGACTGGAAGGCATCGAGTACTTTGATGAACACTTCAACAAACGCAAAAATAATCTATATAAAACACTGGAAATGACAGAAGACTTATCGGATTATTGCTATTTTATCAAAGAAGAAACATATGAAAAAGTAAGTCCTCATGCTTTCCCGCTGGTGCTGAAAGATAAAAAATATAATCGTGATAGTCTTTACAAATACCTGGAGTCAAAAGGGATCCAGTGCAAAACATTGTTCGGAAGTTTACCCACCCAGCACAATGCATTCAAATTCCTGAATTATAAATATGGTGATTTCCCGGTATCAGAATATGTTGGAGAAAATGGTCTGCACTTCGGTATGCATCAATACTTAAACGATGACGATTTGCATTTTATCAGCGACACCTTACATGAATATTTCAGGAAGATAAAATAATAAATATGAATACTAAAGAGAATCTTATATCGGATTATATCGAAAGGAGCATCCGGACAAAAAAAGAACTGCAAAAAACAAGAGTAGAAGTAATTGCTCAGGTTGCAGGATTAATCGTTGATGCTTACAGGCAAGGAAAAAAGGTAGTATGGTTTGGCAACGGCGGAAGTGCCGCAGATGCACAGCACCTTGCATGTGAGCTGGTGAGCAGGTTTTACCTTGAAAGAAGGGCACTTGCATCAATTGCTCTTACGACGAATACGTCAGAATTAACTGCAATTGCAAATGATTATGATTTTGATCAAATCTTTGCACGGCAGGTCGAAGCATTGGTAAACCAGGGTGATATTGTCATCGGCCTCAGCACGAGCGGCAATTCGCCAAATGTGGTTGAAGGTATCAAAAAAGCAAAGCGGCTTGGAGCTGTGACGGTGGCTTTTACAGGTTCAAGCGGAGGAAAACTGAAAGGGAACGTTGATTTTCTGCTGGATGTTCCATCCAATGTCACGCCACATATCCAGGAGTCTCACATTATGATCGGGCATCTTATTTGTTACCTTGTTGAGAAAGAGCTGTTCGGAGACGATGAAACATAAAGCCATATTCATTGACAGAGATGGAACCATCAATGTAGATGTGCATTATTTGGACGACCCGGATAAATTTGAAATGTACCCGGGCGTGGGTGAGGGCGTTAAAAAACTAAAGGACAAAGGGTTCAAAATAATCGTTATAACGAATCAGTCCGGCATTGCGCGGGGATATTTTATAGAAAAACAGTTATGGAACATTCATGAGATAATGAAAAAAGAATTCCAGGAATTTGATGTGGTGCTGGACGGGATTTATTACTGCCCGCATCATCCTAATGATAAATGCGATTGCAGAAAGCCCAACACGGGATTATTTGAAAAAGCAATAAAAGAGCATGATATTGATGTGAAAAAATCTTATATGCTAGGCGATAAAACCCTTGATGTGGGTGCGGGAAAAAAAATAGGTGCAAGAACAGTTCTTGTGCCGGAACCGCATATAAGAGATGAGCTTCTTTCTAATAAAAATGAATGGGAGTACGGTCCAGATTATATTGCTGACGATTTTATGGATGCAGTAGAGTGGATTTTGGTAGACTTCTAACCAAAAAAAGGAGCGAGTCCACTTATTATAAGGCTTTAGTAGTCGGATTTGAGTATTATCAAACAATTCCTAAAGACCAGTGGAAAAATTATTGTAAACAATTATCACTATTTTAACAAATGAGGATGGTTTTTTGATAAAGATAGAAAAAATAAATGAGCGAAAACTATGTTAATGGCTTAAACCATCAGATATTTAACAACCAAAAGGCAAACTACAGGTCATGCAATTTGAACTCTTGATACTGCTATCCATAATAAGCTTCATACTTTGCTTTTTTACTTTGCCTATGTGGATCAGAAAAGCAAGATCAAGAGGATTTGTAGGCAGGGATGTACACAAACTGGATGGAAGAGAGATCGCTGAGATGGGGGGGATAATGGTTGTTTTCAGCATCGGATTGTCGATCCTGCTTTATATCGCCTTTGATACTTTTTATTACATGAATCCTGATTCGACTCCAGAGATCCTTGCAGCAGTTGCAAGCTTATTGATCGCAGCAATAATCGGCATGATAGATGATATACTGGAGTGGAGGATTGGAATAAAACAGAAAACAAAAGTAATGCTTAGCTTTCTTATTCCTTTGCCACTAATGATAATAAATGCCGGGCATAGTGAAATGACCTTTCCTTTTATTGGTACCCAGGACCTTGGATTGCTTTTTCCGCTGTTGATAGTCCCAATTGCAATAATAGGCGCCTCAAATGCTTTTAATATGCTGGCTGGCTATAATGGATTAGAAGCGGGTATGGGAATAATAATATTCTCTACACTTGGTTTTCTCGCCTATATTACCGGGGGAACAGAAGCTACCATGATCGCTGTCACATCAATTTCCGCTCTTATAGCATTCCTTCACTATAACAAGACTCCTGCTAAAGTTTTCCCGGGCGACACGTTAACTTATCCTATTGGAGCCCTGGTGGCAATAGTAGCAATACTGGGAAACATAGAAAAATATGCAGCTATGCTGTTTTTTCTCTATTATATTGAATTTATCTTAAAAAAAAGGGGAAAATTCAAAGAACAATCTTACGGAAAACTTATGGAGGATGGATCCCTGACCGTGAAAGATGGTATTTACAGTGTCCCTCACCTCGCCATTTTACTCCTGAGAAAAATAAAAGGCAGCGCATACGAGTATGAGGTCGTGTGGGTTGTGCTCATGTTCCAGGCGGTTATTGCGCTGGGG
>JAHIOG010000175.1 GCA_018895675.1 bacterium | reverse complement strand
CGCACCGCAATCATTTTAAGGGATATTCAGGAACTTTCTTATGAGGAAATCAGTAATATTATCAATGCGCCATTGGGAACTGTGAAATCAAGAATAAACCGAGCACGTTTGAGATTGCAAGAAGAGTTAATAGACTTGAGAGGAGTATAAACAATAATTTGATACCAGAGAGGTTTTATGATAAGTTGCTACCAATTTAAAACTATCATATCACAATACATTGACCAGGGCATTTCCTTTCAAAAACGCAAATCTTTTGAAGAACATATGGATAGTTGTTCGGGTTGTAAAGCCCTGTATCGATCGATTGTTAATACAAAATCCTGCATGAATAGTTTTCAGGAAATCACTGTTAGCGACAGCTTCTTAGTAAACCTTCAAAATAAAATTCTTGCGGAACGAAATGCCCGTATCGAAGCCAGCATTTTAAAAGGGTTTTCATTAAATCGTATCCCATCGTTCGCATATGGATTTGCAGTAGCACTGATCGCTGTAGTAATCGGTTTTTACCTGGTTGAATTCCACCCTGGATCTCAATCCCCGCAAATACCTCCGCAAATTGTACAGGAAAAAATTCAAACAAACCCATCTTTACCAAACCACAACAGACCAATAGCACCCCGAACAAGTCAGCGACAGTTAGCAAATTCAGAAAGTATAATTGATTCTTTAATAGGCTCTGATGAGCAAAACGCTCAAACAAACCCGGACTTTCAAAATAAAATAAAAACTGTGAACAAAGAATATTAATTTATTTTTTTCTTTTTATTTAAACATTATTTCATATTGATTTTATTTACTGTTAATAGTATTTTTACTTGCTGTATGAGTAAGTTGGAGTGAGTAATTTGAAGAGTACCTGGATAGTTAGTATTATTTTAATCGTTGTCCTGTTTTTATTTACCGTTTACCCGTCGGTAGATGCATTCAAGAATGTGCCAGCCACCTTTCAGAATGTGTTCCGGATTCTACTGTTCATTGCCATTCTTTCACTTATGATATTTTTACTCACTGAAATAAATAACTGGCACAGGCGCTGCCAGGCTCTTTCGTCTTCAGATGAACAATCCGGTAAGGACAAAGATTCAATTCCAACTGTCGGACTCCATTACAGTATCGATACAAGCAAAAACTACAAGCAAATAACCCACCAGCTGGTTGATGTTATTCATTCCTCTCTCATGGCGCAAACCGTTGTCATGTACTTGTTCAATCATAAAGAAAACAACTATATACTTCAGGAATATAATTCCACACACAAATCATCCCCGGCTGATTCATTCCAATCAGAAGGCGAACTGTTCAATGAATACCATCTTCACCCAAAACCGGAGTTATTCCAGTCCAGTCAAATCGGGCCTGATTATTTAATATACTATCCGAATCCACCCAGGGTTGGCTCCTTAATGCTCATACCAATCAAGGTCAATAAATCCTATGTGGGATTTATCGGGGTAGACAGTATCGATAAAGAAGCCTGGGGCTCCGAAGATCTTGAGCTGGTTGCGTCATTTGCAAAACTCTACGCAAATGCGATCCTGCAAATCGATGTGATTGATCAACAGGAAACCTATATTCATTTTTTCAAAGACCTCTGTAAAATAAACACCGAGATCACACTTGGTATTGAACTACACGAACTCTATAAACAGGCCGCGGCGATTCTGAAGAAATTTTTCGCATTCGACAAACTGACTTTCGCCTTTATCAATAATCACTCTCAGGAACTTGTAATCGAATATGTTGAAGGCTCTGAGGCGGACTATACGATCGGTCACGAAATAACTGTTAAAAAAGGGGTTTGGGAACCTATCATCGCCAAAAAACCGGTTTTGGTAAATGATTACGACAAAAGTAAGATCGAATTCCGCTTTCAGCCCGATGATCTGAAGATCATTCCTTTTCGATCTGCTCTGGGTATACCTCTGACTACCGGTATAAAGGAATCCGGCGGTGTATTATTGGAAAGTTTCAGAACCCACCGTTATTTCACAGATGATCTGGAAACGCTTGGGATTTTCGGGAAAAGCTTCAGCGAGATTCTTAATCGCCTTACGATTTATCAATCTATGAAAGATCTCGCGATGATTGATGGTTTGACCGGAATTTATAATCATCGTGCTTTTAAAGAACGGTTACAGATCGAAATCGATCGTAGCCAGCGTTATGGCAACAATATCACTCTTTTAATCCTTGATCTGGACAAATTTAAACGAATTAATGATACTTACGGACATCTGCACGGTGATTATGTGCTGAAAAAATCCGCGAATATTATCCGAAGCAGTGTCCGAACCATTGATACGGTTGCGCGTTATGGCGGTGAAGAATTTGCAGTGATATTAATTAATGCCGATAAAAAAAGTTGTTCAAATACTGCCGAACGGATTTGTAAAAATATACACGGCTTTATATTTGAAAAAGATGGAATGACCGAACGTATGGCTATCAGTATCGGTATGTCGGAATTTCCCAGCGACGGCGAAGATGTACAATCCATCATTTCCAGCGCCGATATGGCAATGTACAAAGCAAAACGAGCCGGCGGCAATCAAGTAATTATGTTCGAACATGAATCGTAAAGGAGATCAATAATGGCAAAACGCGTATCTAAAGGGTTTGCAGATAAAATATCCAAAGCTCTAAGAGACTACAAAAAACATTGCGCCGTTTGTGGCGAGGCTATAGAATTTATCAAACATATTGTTACGGTTACTGATTCTACAACTAAGTCCATCCGTTTTAAGGAAAAAATTGTTGGTGTGTGCAATTGCAACCGAAACGAAATCTATAAGTAACGCCGTTTCCGGTCTTGAATCCTGATAAAGTGTATCAATCGATATCAAGATCAACATATTTATTTAGTGGAAAGAGTTGAACCAATTAAAAAACCAGCGTTGGAAAGTATGCCGGCATTTGTATTTATGTTACATTGCCGCAGTATTTATCCATTCGTGCAGTTTACTTCCTAATCTTAAACCAGCCCGGGAAGGAAGTTCTGAACTACCCGATTCCATAAAAGTCTATGATTCCCGTGCTATTGAGCATTTTATGGCAGGGGAAAACCACACGATGCAGGGCGATTACGCCATGGCAGTGCTGGAATACCAGGACGCCTTAAATTACGACAGCACGTCCTATACTATTTACGTATCAATGGCAAAAGCCTTTATTAACCTTGGGAAATTTGAGCGTGGTATTGAAGCGCTTAATCGAGCTCTCAGGCTTGAACCGGACGATCTCGAGGCGCGGGAAATTCTAGCCCAGGTATATTTTCTGTCCGGCGACAATGAAAACGCCGAAAAGGAATATGAAACACTCCGTAACGCCAATCGGGACGACCTTGAATTATACTATCAGCTGGCTGCTATATATATTAAAAATAGAAAATTGGACAAAGCCGTTCAATTATACGAAGAAATCTACCAGGCTGATCCCGGACAGCTCAAGGCTCTTGAAAAAGCCGCTGAAATATCCTTGATCCGGCAAGACCTGAACCAGGCGGCAAACCTTTACGACACATTAATCCGACAGAAACCGGAGAACATGGATTATTACAAATATCGGGCTGATATCGCTATAGTCCAGAAGGATATCCCAAGGGCACTGGGTTTATATGAAACGTTGATAGAACTAGCGCCCGGAGACGTTGATATCCTGGAACGATTTGGTGATCTGTTGTCCCGCAGCGAACGCTTCGAAGACGCCTGTATTTATTTGCAGGACCTGATCCAAAAATATCCGGACAGAGAATCGGCATATATAAGTCTCACATTTGTATATTCCAAAAATAAAGATTTCGATTTATTATACAGATTTGTGGATTCTGCAATGGTCAGGTTCCCCGAGCAGCCATTTTTCCCCATCATTACAGCCAACACTCTGAATAATGAAAAATATCATAAAAAGGCAGAGGTTTATTTAATCAAAGCCCTGGAAATTGATCCGGAAAATCTTCAAGCGCAAATCCTGTTGGCAAACACCTGGGAAATACTCAGACAATACAAATTATCCGACAGCCTGTATACTCTGATCATCAGTAATAACCCCGATGAAGATGTAGCGCTAAATAACTTTGCCTATAGTCTTGCTTTAAGAAGTAAACAACTGGAGAAAGCGCTGAAAATGGTTAGTAAGGCGCTTGAAATTAGCGCCGATAACGCATCTTACCTGGATACTAAAGGCTGGATTTTATATAAGCTCGGAAAACCCAAAGAGGCAAAGGAATATGTTGAAAAAGCGCTCTCTATACAAAACGACAACGCGGAAGTTCTGGAACACATGGGCGATATACTTACCAAATTAAAAAAAACAGTGAAAGCCAAAGAGTACTACCGGCGTGCGCTTGAATTCGACCCGGAAAATGAAGGACTTAAACAAAAACTTTCTAAATAAACTCATTCGTTTAATTTACTATACTATAATCCCTGGAATCATACTTCAAGGTTGTGCGATAATGTCAAATCGCACAATAACCGATGACGTACCGGCTCAATTATCTCGCACTTTGAGTTCTCCATCCCTTTCTGAAACTCTGCAAATCCTATCCTTTGATGCCAGGATTGAAATTGATACGCCTGATGGTGACTTGCTGCTTTTTGCTAATATTTCCTACAACAATATTGATACTCTGACGATTCAATTTAAAGATCCCCTGAAACGAAAACTGGCAAAACTGGATGTATTTAACGATGAATTCAATTTCTGGCTGCAGCGTCAGGGCAAATACTATTCCGGTGTTGAGTGGCCGGAGCTGCCTATCAGCTATCACATTCCATTAATTCCCATTCAGGATATCTCCCGTATTCTGATCGGATTAGTCCCCGTAAAATCCCAACCGGTCTCATATCGATCTGCATTTGACGATTATAACAGAATGACCAAAATTGACTTCGTCAGTAAAAATACAAAAGAGCCTATCGATATTTCG
>JAHIOG010000174.1 GCA_018895675.1 bacterium | reverse complement strand
TATCCTTTTCAAAATCCGGAAAACGTTCTCCGATTTTCCGTAGTGCAAATTTTTTATTAAGATTGCCAAGGATATCATTTTCAACAAAATAATTAAAACAATTTTCCAACAATTCTTCTTTGAGAATCTTCCCGCCCGTTAATCTATCATAATAAACATCAGTTAAAGTAACTTTAAATTTCTTTTCACTACCTGAATCACAGACAACAATCCAATAGTCACAACAATTTTTCTTCCTGATCTTGATAGTAGTCTGTTCTTTTTTCATTTAACTGAACACTTATAATCTAATTTTATTGGGCATTACATATATAGTATTCCGATAGCTGCGTTTAACAAGCCGCGACTGACTTACTAACTGTTTAATGGTTCCTGATTCCCCGAATTTTCTCTCGATTTTCAGCGCCTGCTCCATTCGTAATGGATGCCGGGCGGATATTTCAAGAATCGCTTCACAAGCATTAGAAAATTCCATGACGCCAAAATCACCGGTTTCCTGTTCGGTAATACTTACCACTTTCTCAAAAATCTCTTCAGCAAGCAATATATTTAGCGGATCAGGAGACTCTACCCAGTTCTCCGCCGGCGGTCTTACGGGAGTCGTTATATAAACTCTATCGGATCTTGTTCTTACCAAAGCATCCTTAATACTATTCAATTCCTTCACTGAATCATTTATTCCACTAACCAACATGACTTCGGACCAGATTTGCCCTCTAAAATCCTGTCTGAAATCAATTAATCCCTGTAGCATTTTTTCAAATGTTATTGTTTTTAACGGACGGTTAAGTATCTCAAAAAGAGCCTGGTTGCCCACATCCAAAGTAGGCATAACAACGTCAGCGTTTTTCAAGTCCTTTCTTACATCTTCACGATAAAGCAGCGATCCGTTGGTGATTACGGCAATCGGCAATTTAAATACATTTTTTGTATTCTCTATCAGCCAACCCAAATCTTTACAGAGAGTTGGTTCACCGTCTCCGGCAAAAGTGATGAAATCGGCGGGAGAAGTGTTAACAACTTTTTCAATATCGCGAAAAATATCCTCTTTTTGGAAAAAACTTTTACGTTTAACCTGCATATGATCTGTTCGTCCCAACTGGCAATAAATACATGAATAGGAACAAGTTTTAGCCGGAATCGGACTGACTCCAATCGATTTTCCCAATCTTCGTGACGGCACCGGACCATAAGCAAACATTCATCTACTCCTAAACTTTCCGTATTGTAATGGCTCCGACCGGGCATGATTTTATACAGATTCCACACCCTTTACAGATATTTTTATTAATTATGGGCTTACTCTTCATAGAAATGGCAGTAAACGGACATGCCGTGACACATTGGGTACAAGCATTACATTTATCATACTCAATAAAAGCTATCATTTTATCTAAATTCCCGGTTCCAGTTGTATTATTTACAGAAGAATCTTGCATTTGACCTTCAGTTGATTCTACTATTTTTGTCACACAATTAGCAACGCCAATATTACGGCTATATCTTTTTTGACCAAAGCCTCTCCGCCTGCTATGTCCAAAACCTCCCTGGAACCCATTCCCAAATCTCCTCGTCAGTATTTTCAAGATATTTATATACAATCCAAAAGATATTGAAAAAGGAATAAGGCGGATAAGTCATATATTGATCTTCATCCGCCTTACCTGTTATTTAGATTCGGATTCCAATTCTCCAATCCGCTTGTTAATGTCCTGGAGTCCCTGCTCAAGACCCGCCGCTTGCGCTTTTAAAGCTTCCAGCTCATGTTCTTTTGTAGGAAAACCCCAATTTACAGGCGCTCCATAATAAGCGGGAACAGGGTTCACCGGAGCGGATTGATAAAATCCGAAGCCTCTTCCGTAACCTCTTCCAAAACCTCCTCTAAATCCACGACCCAATCCTCTGCCCAATCCATATCTGCCTCCAGATATCGGATTGGCATACCCTGGGCGATCGTAACCGGCACAAAATCCGGCTGCTCTGCCTGTCATCGGTCCCATTCCGCCGGGACCTGTTCCATCTCCTCTAGGCATAGTGCACCTCCTTTATTAAAGTTAATTTCTTGTTAAAAATGCTCCGCACTTGGGGCATTTTTTTTGATTACATGATTGTCCCTGAACATGTGGTTCTTTGTGTCCACAAGCGGGGCATACACAATTTCCACCTGGGCCAGCCGCAAAAGGACCACCCATTCTACCACGACCACCAGCTCTGCCCATTCCTCTGCCGGCGCCACTTCCCGGTCCCGCACCGTTGGGACCTGTTCCCTGTCCGCCGTTACTCTTTGACAGGCGGGCATCTCCTCTAGGCATCTGATGCCTCCTTTCTGATTTTACCAATTGCCGCGACCGCCACGAAAGCCAGCGCGCTTGCCATAGCCATGACCTCTTCCACCCCGAAACCATTCATTCAAATGCACAACATTATTTGAATCACAGTTGCCACAGTTTTCAACGACATTCTGGGGTAAATCAAACCGGGTGAATTCACCACAATCCTGACAGCGGATCAGCTGAGTAGTAAAAGAATAATTACCGCCTTCTATCACCAGTTCTTTAACGCCAACTATGGAATCCGCAACTATCTTGCGGGCTTTTTCAATCAAGCGGGTGAATGTTGGTCTGGAAACTCCCATAGCCTCGGCAGCCTGTTGATGTTCCAATCCGTCGTAATCCGCCAGTCTGATTGCTTCATATTCATCCAGTGAAAGATAGACGCGATCTAAAAATCTCATCGGAACCCCCACAGGTTTCATTCCCTGGATTTTGGGTGGTTCAAGCACTTTTCGCTCTTTCTGTGGTCTCGGCATATACATCCTTTCTTAATGAACATAAGTTCATAACAAATATAGTGCACATAAGTTCATAATGCAAGCGCTTTTTCTATCTTTTGTCTTAATCGCCAGAACGCAGAGAAATGTTAAATAAACCTTAATGAGAAAAGATAAATAATTTGACTTTAGCACTTGTATTTTTTGCAACTATACTTTACATTTAGACGTCTATTTGTAAAGTATGGTTGCAGTGTGTACAAAAAAAGACCCTTCTGGATTCAAAAAATAAAACAACTGTGGGACAAGCGCCCAATAATTTGGCTTACGGGAGTACGCCGGGCAGGAAAAACTACTTTAACAAAGATGTTACCTGATGCGGTTTATTTGAATTGCGACTTACCATCTGTTAATCGCAGACTTCAGGATCCCGAAACATTTTTCGATCTACAACCCAAAGATGCTATTGTAATATTTGATGAAATTCATCGCTTAGCCGATCCAAGTCTGATCTTGAAAATAGCTGCTGACAGCTATCCTTATTTAAAAATTCTCGCGACAGGTTCATCAACCCTGGCTGCGACTAAAAAATTCCGTGATTCACTGACTGGAAGAAAACATACATTGTTTCTCCCGCCCGTTCTATGGAACGAATGCGCAAGTGTTTTTAATAAAAAAGACTTGGATCATCGTTTTCTTTATGGAGGGCTACCGGAATCTCTGCTTGCCAATACTATTGATGCTCAATTTTTCTCGGAATGGATTGACAGTTTTTTTGCCCGTGACATACAGGAACTATTCAAAATCAGAAATCGTGATGGATTTATAAAATTATTTCATCTTATATTGCTTCAAAGCGGGGGGCTATTATCTTATACAAATTTAGCCAAACACAGCGGTCTAAGTCGTCCTACAGTGTCATCACATATTGAAGCGATGAAAATATCTAACGCTCTGTTTCTGTTGCCTCCTTTTCATAGCGGTAATCGAAGGGAAATCATTCAACAACCAAAGTGTTATGGCTTTGATACAGGTTTTGTCGCTTTTTTGAAAGGATGGGAAACTATTCGTGAGGATGATCGTGGACTTTTGTGGGAACATCTTGTGCTTGATACTTTAAGAGTATTTTTCAATGAACAAAATCTCTATTATTGGCGCGATAAATCAAACAAAGAAATAGATTTTATTATTCGTGATGGACAAGAAGTCCATACCTTGGAATGTAAAATCAATCCCGATTCCTATGATTTAAAAACCCTTTTGAAATTTCGAAGTCTTTATCCAAAAGGGCAAAATTTCATTATAAGTCCTAACATTAAAGTACTATACAAAATTAAAGACAAAAATAACAATTTCACCTTTTGTTCCATTGACAACTTTCCATTGATAAAAGACTTTAGCGGTAATAATCGGAAAAACCATAGTTTCTGATACTAAGCCCCTCTTTCAATCAACCCGGATTGGTTTGCAGAAAATTAGTCACTGATACACACATAGAAATCATCCATCTACAGATCGAACCCAGCATAGAAATGGAATTTCATTGAATGCCTGTCGACTTCATCCTTGATGTGCCGGATTGAAATGGTATTTTTAAAACCAACGGGATTCATATTCGGATAAACGATTACAAAAATACTCTTTCGAAGAAGAAAATTGACATATTGAACACAGTTAAAAGTCATATCAACAAATCGCCGCTTTTCTTCTGAAAGTACGGGGGCGTAATAGATACGGGAAGGTTGAAATCCTTTGGGTCTTGCCAAACCTTCCCGCTTTCTATCTTTTTAAAATTGTTACATTAGGACTTGACAATAGAATAATTATTGATTAACGTTCCTTCAAATGGATCGAGGTCTGCAAAACCGGATTGAAAGTTTGTCTATAGAGAAACCTTTAAGTCTCTTGATTAAGAAACTTTCTGTAAAAGTTTCTGCATGGAGAAACTTGTTTCCGGATAGAGAAACCTGTTTTGAGCGTAAATGTGCAGGATAAACATAGGTTGCACTAAACCGCTTCGCGGTAGTCATATAAATGTTTTTTGACAATTGAGTTCACAGATCAAGTTGAATGATTCTTGAGTTGACAAGATGATCTAATCTCCCGATACTATAAAGTAGTATTAAAAGAGGAGGCAATCATCATGGGTCAATTAAGTGAAAAGATGTTAACGCTGATGCGTTTGCGGCACTATTCCCGCAAGACACAACAAAGCTATCTTGGTTACATGAAGCGGCTGGTTCGTCATTGCAGTAAATCGCCGGTAGATATTACTACGGATGAAATTATTGCATTTCTGGATTACCTGATAATGACGGAAAAGTTGAGTAATTCCTATATCCGCGGCGCTTACAGCGCCATGAAGTTTTTCTGGGAATATGTGCTTGGTAAAGAATGGGAAGTAAAGCGCATACCGCATTCTCGAAAAGAGACAAGATTACCGGTAGTTCTGAATTATAACGAAATACGGAAGATATTAAATTCAGTTACTAATATTAAACATCGCTCAATGTTGATGACGACCTATTCAGCCGGGTTGCGCGTCAGTGAGACTGTCCGGTTAAAGGTTAGTGATATTGATGGCAGTCGAATGCAGATTCGGGTAGATCAGGGCAAAGGTATGAAAGACCGCTACACCTTGCTTTCTACGGTTAATCTCAAATTACTTCGGGAATATTGGCGTAAATACCATCCGAATTATTGGCTCTATGAAAGTCGCAATTCCAATCAGTCCATATCGACCGGCACAATTCAAAGAGTATTCCGGAAGGCTATAGAGTCATCCGGTATTAAAAAACCGGCTACGGTTCACACCTTGCGTCACTCTTTTGCCACCCATCTTCTTGAAAATGGTGTAGATTTATTTACCATCAAGAATCTTCTGGGTCACACTAATCTTCGCACCACGGCAAAATATATTCATATTCAAAGAGAACATCTCAATAGAGTCGTCAGTCCTCTTGATCTTTTTTCGGACTGATGTCATGTTGATGACAAACGATCCTGATCATCCGGTCTCGACCTGTCGGGAGGGCTGTGACATTGGGGATATCTTTCGTCAATATGGTCCTGCTTATCGGAAGATACATCAGATACCCTACCGAATGGTAAAAGTAATGCGGGCTATTGAACGCTGTAAGACCGCCTCTCTGGGTGGTCATGTCTTCGAATGCGATCAATGCGGTCATCAACAGATCGCATACAATTCCTGCCGGAATCGCCATTGCCCTCAATGCCAGGCTGCTGCCCGGGAAAAATGGCTGGATAATCGCCGACAGGAATTGCTACCGGTCAAATATTTTCATATTGTGTTCACCATACCGGATAGTTTGAATCCCATCGCCCTACAAAATCAGACCGAAATCTATAAGATGCTTTTTAAAGCCTCTTCCGAGACACTTCTTGAATTAAGCCTTGATCCGAAGCATCTTGGTGCAAAGATCGGTTTTATTGCCCTGTTACATACCTGGGGGCAGAATCTACTGGATCATCCCCATATCCATATGATCGTTCCGGCCGGAGGATTATCCTATGATGATCGCAAATGGATCGCCTCAAAGAAGAATTTTTTTATCCATGTTAAGGTGTTATCCCGTATGTTCCGAGGTAAGTTTCTGGATTACCTGCAAAGCAAACATGACCAGAACGGCTTATCATTTAATGGTAAAATTGAATGTTTTAGAACCAACTCCCGTTTCAAGGAACTTGTAGATAGCCTTTACCGGAAAGAATGGGTTGTTTACTCAAAACCGTCATTTAAACATCCGGAAGCCGTGTTGAATTACCTGGGACGGTATACCCATCGGGTTGCAATCACAAAGCATCGAATTACCCACATTGAGAATGATCGGATCTATTTCCGCTGGAAAGATTACCGGAATGAGAATAAAAACAAGATCATGTCTCTGGATATTTTTGAATTTATCCGCCGGTTTTTACTCCATGTGCTGCCGGAAAAATTTGTTAAGATCAGACACTATGGATTCCTCAGCAACCGTAATAAAGCCCGGTCATTGCAACGATGCCGAAAACTACTGGGAAAGTTGAAAATAAAAACAATCAAGACACTCGAAGATCTGATCTTTGAACTCTCGGGATTGAAATACCATTTATGCCCGGTCTGCGCCAGAGGACAAATGATTGAAGTTGGTATCTTGGAACCAGTGAGTCATGCACCACCTTATCGGTATTCATCTACCTGTCCCGCCTTTGTGAGAAATAGGTGAGCCGGCAATTAGAAAGATTAACCATTATAGAATATAAATTCTAAGGGAACAGACTACTCTGAATTAAAATGGAAATGGCAATATCAATGAAATTTGAGTATATTTTTGTCCCGATATGAGTCAGAATGTCATCGAGCAATTTGAAAAGGAGAAATATTTATGTCGCTGTTTGTCAAAACTCTCCTGTCTCCCGTAAAGGCGTGACAGGTAGATGGGATTTACAATCCGGCAGTTGCCGGACAAGGAAAATATTGAATCCCCATAGAGATGACCAAAGCGGCTCAGTTCAACAGAAGTGTATCCGTAATTGAGAAATGGGTGACAATTATTAATCATGAGTGATTTTTTTATCTCAACTACGGATACACTCCTATTATGTTATGTGACATATTACTCGGGGCACAGAAAATATTTATTAAATTAAGGTGAGGGAAAATATGGCAATCATAATTTCAAAAGGCGGGAAGAACGCCCAAAGGATAGAAAAATCAAGTTTCGAACAAGAGGATTATTTGCAGAAGTATATCCATGAGAATCCTGAGAGTCTTCCTCTTTATGATATCAAAGAAGATATTAAGTTATTAATTGTCGCAAGGGAATTTCCAACAGACAGCGGACCCATTGATGCGTTAGGATTTGATAAGGATGGGGAAATATACATTATTCAAACAAAACTCTACAAAAACCCAGATAAAAGATTGGTTGTTGCTCAGGTTTTAGATTACGGCGCATCTTTATGGCATAGTTATAACGACTTCAATGAATTTTTAAGTGCAATAGACGAAGAAATCAATAAAATATTTGATGTCAGTTTAAAACACAAATTAAAGGACTTCTTTGGTATTGTTGATGAGGATGTATC
>JAHIOG010000018.1 GCA_018895675.1 bacterium | reverse complement strand
GTAGCAGCAAGATTTTTGTAAATCTCCAAAATTCTTTTTCTGATATTAACTTCGTCCGTTTTCCATTTAAAATACTTTTCATTATAATCATCACGTATTGATGAAAATATTGGCTGTATGAAAAGTCTCGGAATACCCTGAATTTTCTTAATAAGACTAAACTTCCAATAATCTCCAACATCCTCTTTTTCATAAATATAAAATGCCATTTTGAATCCTCCTATTTTAATAAGATAAATTTTGTTGATTGTTTAAATTCAAAAACAATATTAATTGATGCTTTAGATTATCTATATATTCCGCTATTATCAACGGGAACATTTTTTTATTTCATCTTTATTCTCAGCATATTCTATAATCTTAGGAAGCAGTTCAATTAACTTCTTCAATTTGTCGCCATCCTCGATTTCATCTAATTTAATTTTTTCATTACTCATAGCGTCTCCTTTCGGAAAATTCTTCAGACACAATTATATGCAAAATAGAGTCAATATATGTGATTGTCAAGCAAATTGTTTATGTTCTCTCTACTGTCACCCTGAGTTCATCCCTGCCCAAAGCAGAGATTCTAAGAACAAGGCAAAAGAAACACCCGTTGAGGCAATTTAATATAAATACCGGTTAGCAATTTTTAACCAGGCTTTGCTTATATGCATTAGGAACTTTTTATGAAAACCCGTAAAATATACTAACGTAACTTTTTTAATAATACCGAATCAACTAATTAGATCGTAAGAATTAACGATAACAGCTCTTATCAGGAGGAATATAATGAACGAAAAAATCTACGATGTGGTCATTACTGGCGGTGGTCCTGCCGGCTTAACAGCAGGAATCTATACTTCAAGAGACAGGAAGGACACGCTTTTGTTGGAAAAAGCAATTGTTGGCGGACTTCCAGCAGCAACAGACCTTGTGGAGAACTATCCGGGATTTCCCGATGGGATCAAAGGAATAGAATTGATGAATAGGTTCAAAAAGCAAGCAGAAAAATTCGGGGTAAAATTCAGTGAGTTCGATGAAGTTAAAAATATTGAAACCACGGGAACAAAAATCAGAGTGAAAACAGAGAGAAATGAATATTCCGCTCGCGCAGTTATAATTGCCTCTGGTAGTGTTCCTAAAAAATTGGGCGTTTCCGGTGAAGATAAATTTATTGGCAGAGGCGTATCTTATTGTGCAACATGTGATGGACCGCTATTTAGAGATAAGGATGTTGCTGTTATTGGCTGTGGAAACTCAGGTTTGCAGGAAGGAGAATCTCTTCTGAATCATGTAAAAAGCATAAAGTTTGTGGAGTTTTTACCGTATATGAATGCTGAAAAAATACTTCAGGAAAGATTAAAAAATCACAAAAACACGAGTTTTTTTCTTAATCACCACCTCTTATCAATTAATGGCGATGATTTTGTAAAATCTATTACAGTGAAAGATCGTTCAAGTGGAGCGGAAAAGCAGATTAATGTTGAAGGTGTTTTTGTTTATGTCGGTTTTTTACCGAACACAAAATTTTTATCTAAAAAGAATTCTTCAGGGAAAGACGTAGTTGAATTGGATGATTATGGCTATATCATTACTGATAGATACATGAAGACATCACTGACCGGGGTATTTGCAATAGGTGACGTGCGTTCAAAGAAATTCCGCCAAATCGCCGAAGCGGTAGGCGATGCGACAATCGGAGCGCTTTCCGTTTCAGAATATATCAACGAGCTAAATTGATTTTCTAATAAAACAAAATTGCTGCAACCAAAAACCGGACAATAAAATGAAAAGAACAATATTTATTTTTTTACTGGCATTATACGCCTTGCCCGGAAATCGTAATATTCAAGCGTGTACAACCGGACTCGCGCATTCCGGCTTCACATCAAACGGTCACGCCCTGTTGTGGAAAAACCGGGATTCCGGTTTTAAAGACAATGAAGTGGCATTTTTCAGAAATGCTAATTTTTCCTTTATCGGAATCATCAATGCTGACGACACTACCCAAATATGGGCGGGTGTCAACAATTATGGTTTTGCGATCATGAATGCCGAGTCCCGGGACATGGCGGTTCCTGACGAAAACACTCAATACGATGACGAAGGCTATTTGATGAAAGAGGCTTTGAATAAATGCAAAACAATCGATGACTTTGAGACGATGCTAAAAGCGAGCAACGCAACCGGCAGAAAAGTAACCAGCAATTTCGGCGTCATCGACGCCACTGGCAACGCAGCCTTCTTCGAAACCGGCAACCACGAATATTTCCGGTTTGATACCTATAGCACATCTGGTAAAGAAAAATTTCTGGTCAGGGCGAACTTTGCTCAACGGGCTCGTTCCGGTAAAGGATATGGTCAGATTCGATATGGTCGCGCTGTCAACCTGCTCCGGAATGCGCTTGAAAATGGAAACCTAAACTATAAACATATTTTATCAGTAGTTTCTAAAGATATCCACCTGCCCGATTCCATTCTTGCGGCAGACAATACTTCTGTCGATAAGCGCAAAACCAGAGATACCGTCAATCGCTTTAAAACGGTTTCCTGTGCTGTATTTGATGGAGTAGGCAATGGGGAAGATCCGCGCTTTACCACATTCTGGTGCACACTTGGAGAACCTGTTGTTTCAATCTCTGTGCCTCTCTGGGTTTTCGCAGGCAACGTTCCAACGCAAATGGTTTCGGCTTCCGGATCACCTCTTAACAAGACATTCCAGAAAATCAAGCGACAATTATACCCGGAAGACGCCTGCATTGATCTTAATCAGGTCAACCGTATTCAACATATTCTATACAAGGGCCAGAAAAAGATTTTCCGAAAAACAGAAAATATCCTGAAAGAATGGCGTCGTCATAATCCTGCACCGGAAGAGGTCTCGCGTTTCCAGGATCAGATGGCGGCAATTGCGGTTCAAACCGCCCAAAAAGTAATAACTATGCTCGAAAAAAAATAACTGTTATTGGGGAATTATTTCACTGAAAATTCGATTAATATTCTGCACATTCTTCTGCATATATTCCC
>JAHIOG010000173.1 GCA_018895675.1 bacterium | reverse complement strand
GTTCAATCCGGTCTTCTTCCGCAAAGTAAGCATATATCAGCCGTATTCCTGATTTCGCTCCGGTTCCTTTCAGAGACTTACAGGCAAATTTTTTCACTTTATAAAATGTGATCTCCTCAAATCCCAGATCTGAAATGGGGAAAATACTGCGATTGTCGAGATTGAGTTTATGATAAAGATATAAGTTCGAATCAATACAGTTTCTCAGATCATCTTCGAGTGTTTTATAGCGCTTTAACAGTCGTTTAAAATCTCTTCTAAATTCCGCTGTCCGGGATATTTCTTTAAACTTCATCCGGATATTCCCTGACAGAATAAGGACTGGTTCTATAGAAAACAGATTCGTATTCGAGAGGTTTATTTTCTTCCGTCGTCAACCAGGGAACATCACCGTGAGAATATTCACTAATTTGAGCAGCGTTCATATCTGCTAATTTACAAAGTACATCATTTATTATTTCCAATTCATTGGCTGAAAACTTTGATAAATCCGGTTTTCTTAACGGCAGGTATTTGGTTTGCGGATAGCTAAAATACTGACTGTTGATTTTCTCAATATCATGATCCCGAATCATCTTCTCAACGATCTTCTGAAACTCTACCGGTGTCGGACCATAATGATTCTTGATATAGTTAGCGCCGATTAGCTGTTCCTCATACTTTTCATAATAATTAAAGTCAATGAAATAGAGCAGTTTATAAATGACCGTCTCGCCGATATGCGGCTTGGAACCGACCTCGTTTAAGATATAAAGAAGAACTTCTCGGAACTTATTAAGGTTCTTTTGCGGAATATTAATCCGTATTGAAGGTTCTGAGATTTTCTGCTTTTCCTCTTGAGAAATCTCGATTTCTGGCATCGGAATTTTTCCCAGCAATACATCTGTTGACAGATTAAAAATCCCCGCAATCTTGTCCAATTCTTGCGCAGTGAGTTTACGTTTTCCTTGTTCAATTTGTGAAATTACTGGTCTGGTTATACCAAGTTTTTCTGCAAACACTTCCTGACGCAAGCCAACTTTCTCTCGAAGGTTTTTTACTCGATTACCTACCTTAATGTTAAATGTATTCATTTTTTCCTCCAAGTTTGGTATATTTTAACAAATGTTAGATAATAAAACAATGTTTTGTTTTATATTAAAACATTTATTAGACACGTCATTATAAAAAATGTTTCATTCCCAATGATAGACTTACAGCCTGACGGTTTTCTCTCAAGCTTCAGAAAAATAATCCTGTGGATACCAGCCGTAAATTCCTTATATTCCGCCAATTATCGATAAACCAAACTGCGGTATGACCCCTGAAAAAGATATACAAACCATACTAAACGAAGCGCTTGGATTAACCGGAGCCATACACGAACAGCACAAAACAAGCCAGGTCTTTGAAATGCCGTCATCATGAGGATGAAGAGTAAAGCACAACTCATAACAATGGCTATACCCAATGCGGATTTCAAAGTAAAATTTAAAGTGATAATGGAGCATTAAAGATGAGCTTTACCGATGTGGCATATTGTGGATTATATTGTGCAGAATGTCCGAATCACAAAGGAATAATTGCTGATTATGCAAGAGATTTAAGAAAAGAATTAAGAACTTATCGTTTTGATAAAACGGCTGAGTTATTATCCACTATCTCATTTTTTAAAGTATTTGAAAAATATCCCGATTGCTATGAAGTGCTGGGAGCAATGGTAAAACTGAGATGTAACCGGAGATGCAAAAATGGCGGTGGAAATCCCAGCTGTAAAATCAAGAGATGTTGTCAGAAAAAGCAATTAGACGGCTGTTGGGACTGTGATGATTTTGAACAGTGTAGTAAACTCGAATTTCTTGAAGTCAATCACGGAATAGCCCATATAAAAAATTTAAAGATAATTAAAAAGAAAGGTATGATTGAATTTATTAACGGTCAAAAACACTGGTATGTAAAAAATAAATAAATGCAAAGATTAAAATAACTTCCAGCGTTATCCATATATAATGCGATTTCCCTGGTATAAATGAAAATTGATATATAAGGGGTGAACTGATCCTGTTCCAGCAGTGAATTATTATAACGAAAAAAAATGGCTGTGTTTTTACGATCGATTTATCATATATTTCAACATGATTAATAGAAATGGATTAAGATGATGATAGGTTAAGTCAACTATTTTAGGACAGGATAAAAAAATATCGATAAAAGGAGATCTGTTTAGATTATGAAAAAAGCGTTAGTAATTATTATTTTTCAATTTCTTTTTACAGCAGCTTATAGCCAGGACAAACCGGCATATGTATTGTATAATGCAAAAGGGGAAAAGGTTTCTCATAAGCAAATGATAGAGACTTTAAATAATACGGATATTATCCTTTTTGGCGAATTTCATAATAATCCCATCTCTCACTGGCTGCAACTTGAGACAACCGAAGATCTGAAAGAATCAAATGAATTAATCCTTGGGGCAGAGATGTTTGAAGCTGATAACCAGGCTGAATTAGATTCATTTTTAGCCGGGAAAATTGACGATAAGGCTTTGGACACATTAGCTCGTCTCTGGCCAAATTATAAAACCGACTATGCGCCGCTCGTAAATTTGGCTAAGGATAATCACATTAAATTTGTCGCAACAAATATTCCCCGAAGATATGCTCGTTTGGTGCATAAAGGCGGCTTTGAGTCCCTGGATACTCTTGCTCAAGATGAAAAAATGTGGATTGCGCCCCTTCCAATTGAGTATGACTCCGAACTGCCCGGATACAAAAAGATGCTGGGAATGATGCATGGACGCATGGGAAATAATTTACCCAAAGCTCAGGCAATCAAAGATGCTACAATGGCATATTTCATTTTAAAAAACTACCGGAAGGGTTCTTTATTCATTCATTATAACGGAGCTTATCACTCAGATAATTATGAAGGAATTCTTCATTACCTGAAAAAGAAGATGCCTGACCTCAAATATGCGACCATCACTACTGTTTCTCAAAAGGATGTAAGCAAATTATCGGAAGAGAATATAAATAAGGCTGACTTCATTATCTGTGTAGTTGCAAATATGACAGGGACTTATTAACACAATATCCCTTATAAATTTCCAAAGAGACGGTCCAAACTTTAAATAGACAGTAATTGATGGCACTGATTAAGATAAATATACCAGTATCAACAAAGAATCAATATAACCGGGCGAAGCGAATTCTTAAACCGATATTCCTTCCTTTCAATAGATATATTACTTATCATGGCTTGGAAAATATAATCAGGG
>JAHIOG010000172.1 GCA_018895675.1 bacterium | reverse complement strand
TTTTATTGGCATCATACCGACTCATACCGAGATACATCTCCAATTCTTTCCTTTTCTCTTTTGCCAATGTCACTTTGTATTTCTTCAAAGTCACTCCACCTTCGGTTAAAAAAATTACTATATTCTATACATCATTATCTCGAAGAGATGTCTTCGACACAAGTGTGACATGACACTAGTTGGAAATATATATCGCATCATATTTCCTAAATGACGTTATAGGGTTAAAACCGGACCTTATTTCGTCCCGCCTGTTTCGCTTCGTATAATTTTTTATCGGCTATCTCGAATAATTCTTCTTTTGTAATAATCGAATTGGAATTGATCGATGCAACTCCTCCACTGATCGTAACCCGAATCGGATCGTCGCTGATGCTTCTGAATTGAAAATCCTCGCATCGTTTCCGGATACGTTCCGCCAGGACTATAGCGCCCTCCTGATCGGTGCCAGGCAGGATAGCGACAAATTCCTCACCCCCGTAACGGCAGGGAATATCCAGATCTTTACGAATAGTGTTTTTAAGTATGGATGCAAGTTCTGTTAAGACAATATCCCCTTGCTGGTGTCCGAATGTGTCGTTAATGGATTTAAAGTGATCGATATCCATCATAATTATAGCGAGATTTGAGTCGATGCGCTTTAGCCGTGTAATTTCTTCTTTAAGACGGATATCGAAGTACCGGCGAACATATAGACCGGTGAGCCCATCGATTGTTGCCAGCTGGAACAGTCTGGCATTTTCAAGCGTCATTGCGATTAAAGTAGTCAAAACGGTTAATATTTCCTGATGGTTCTTGTGGATTGTTTGGCTGGTTTTATCCTCAAAGTTTAAAAACCCGGTAACTTTATGATTTGTGCCTACTAATGGAAGACATCTGCATTTTGATTCGGTATGAAATATTTTAGAGGCCGGGATTGGATACGGTGCCTTTCTCAGGATGTCATAGGTCCCGGATTTCTTAGTTTCCAATACTTCTGCAAAAGGTGTGTTTCTTATGGAAATTTGTTTGTTTGGCGTGCTGAATTCTCCGTCAATTAATATCCCCGCGACATTAACAGATGTTGAATCATTATTCAATAATAATAGTGATAATTTGCCACTATTACTAAAGTCGGCGATCGAATGAAGCGCATGAAAAACCACCCGTTCCACGTCCAGTTCAGCGACCAACTGGCGGGTTGCATATTTTAAAGTTTGCAATGTGATTTCTATGTCGTAAAAATCCGGTTCTTGTGCCACGTAGCCTCCTTTAATTTCTGCTCTCCAAAATTATTGATAATTCGACATATATACAATACCGTAATCCAAATTTTGATCAAACGTAATCCCTCAGTTATTGGGAGTAAACCTTCGATAAATCGGAGCAAGCTGTTAAAATGGCTAATAAGAACCCTACACCCCAAAAACTACTTTTGTGGTTTAATTACCAGGTTAAACACGGCGCAAATTTAATCGAGCAGGTGTTTGATGGTTTGACGGCATCTCAATTGAAAGCTCTAAAGATTAAGACAGATATTCAGCGTTCTGATTCTTTTCTCGTGGCGAGCAATATAAGGAAATACAGCCGTCTGCAGTTATTGATAGAGGTGATATTACGGTTTTATCGTATCTTAAGCCAAGAGGACAAAGAGAGGAGCATTTCCTTAATTGGGGAATATTTGGAGAAAGGTAGTTCCGAAAGATATTGTTATGATTTATCCAGGAATGATTTACCCAAAGAGTTTGATAGAATAGGACAGATATATCAAAAGCTCATTGATCTGTTTGGGGATAAATATGGAGACACAGAGATATACCAAATAGTTGAGCGTGTTTTTGAGGAGCAATTTACGGTATCAAAAGAGGAGGTGTTGTTAAAGCCTCCAGAGGAGTTAAGCAGTGGAATACTACAGTCTCCGGATGATATAGAGGCTACATATAGGAAAAAGCCTGTCTGCGAGCCTGCCTGTCCGGCAGCCGCCGGACGGCAGACAGGCAACGCTCAGGCAGGAGGGACCAAGAGAGTCGCGGTCGATTAGTTAATATATCAGAGACAGCAAATCCTGAAAATGAGATAAATATAATCACGGATGTATGCAGCGCGGCAAATAATAAGGACGAGTCCGAGATATTAAATAAACGGATAGATAAAATAAAAGAGAAGACTGATGACCTTGATGAGATGCACACAGATGGAGGCTATGGCAGTGAAGCCAACAACCTGAAAATGGAAGAATTGGGAATTAGGCATATACAGACGGCGGTTCGTGGGCGCAGCGCAAAAGTGCCGATAAACATAGAGAAAAAAGATGGCCATTATGATGTTTCCCCGCCATGGGCGGGGTTTCTTGTCCCTTACAGGAAGTAAAGTCGGGTTTTGCCCGGAAACGAAATAAAGCGTTATTTGATAATAAAATATGCTCTGAATGTTCTTTGCAAAATGAATGTTCTACTATATTACAGAAGCGAAATAACAAGCGGGTATATTATTTCACGGAGAAGGATTATCTCCAGAACAGAAGGAAAATGCGGATTTTAGAGATTCCGCCTGAGCGCCGAAAGATTCGCCCTAATGTAGAAGCAACAGTTAAAGAATTCAGAAAC
>JAHIOG010000171.1 GCA_018895675.1 bacterium | reverse complement strand
CGCCACCCAATAAGAAATTGCTGACAAATAACATGACAAGCGCCAGTACCAGGACTTTCACTACTGTTGCTATCGAGGTCGTGATGTACTGTATGGGGGAATCCGCCTTGCTTTCCATTCGCTCGATAATCGTTTCTTTCTGAACATCACTTAACTTTTCACTGTTTTCAATACGAACCTTCTGGTCGTTAATTGCAATCGGGACAATATAAGATGTGGCAATAAGACTGATAATGGCAACAATCAGGAGCGGGATCAAAATATCCAGCCAGCTGATTTTTGTTTTTAACGATTAAAATGTTCCGGAAGGTTCCCAGAATAAAGTTAATATTTTTGACAGAATCGTTTTCTCTTGATTTTCGCTCATGGCATGGGTTCCTTTCGTCAACAGGGTTTTAGAGTATAGTATCAGTTAAAAGTTGTCAGATTAAGATTAAGGCATTTAAATATCTGACAATAACCGTTCTTTATGTGATTCAAGGTACAATTTAGCAGCATCGTAGTTGTTGGGAATTTCACCTGATAAAATGGCTTCTTCGATGGCGTGTTTGATATAGCCCACAGCGGGACCGGGGGGCAGCTTACAGAGTTCCATGATCTCATCTCCACGCACGGGAGACTGAAAGGCGCGCAGACGATCTTTTTCTTCAACTTCGGCAATTTTATCCACGACACGGTCGAAATTTGCGGTAAATTCTGCGACTTTGCGGAGATTTTTAGAAGTAATATCCGCCCGGCAGAGGGTAATCAAATCATCGATGTGCTCACCGGCATCGACACACAGACGACGCACAGCGCTAGCGGTAACTCCTTCTTCGGCAATGGCAATCGGGCGTAGATGCAGGCGGGTCATTTTTTCGGCGTAATCCATTACTTTATTCGACATCTTCAAACGTCGGGCAAGACGTTTGACCATTCTGGCGCCTAACTCTTCGTGGCCATAAAATGTCCAGCCCTTGTCCTCAATATATTTTTTGGTCTGGGGTTTGGCGATGTCATGAACAAGAGCAGTGAAACGCAGCTCGAATTTATCGGTCGCTTTGGAAATATTGTCCAAAACCTGGAGTGAATGACGGAAAACGTCTTTGTGGTGATAGCCGTTCTTTTGATCAACACCATCCAGCCTGGCGATTTCCGGCAGGATAATTTCTAATAAACCGGACTCTTCCATCAGATAGAATGCCCGTGACGGTTTTTGCGGTACTTTGAGAATTTTAGTCAGTTCTTCGGTGATGCGCTCCTGGGAGATGATTTCCATGCGGTCTTTTACTTTACTGATAGTGCGAAAGGTTTCATCCTCGATCTTGAATCCTAACTGTGAGGCGAAGCGAATTGCCCGCAACATGCGCAGCGGGTCTTCGGAAAACGTGATCACCGGGTCCAGTGGTGTGCGGATAATGCCGGCGTCCAGATCCTTTAGCCCTTCGAAATAGTCGGTAAATTGGAATAACGAATCTTCATTAAGGGACATTGCCAGAGCGTTCACTGTAAAATCCCGGCGCGACAGGTCTTCGTAGAGGTTTGCTTCCCGGACACTGGGTTTACGGGAGTTGTTTTCATATTTTTCCGAACGAGCTGTGGCAACCTCGATGACGATATCATGATAGGGAACCATCGCCGTGCCGAAGCGGGGATATTCGAGAACTTTCTTCAGGCGGAAGGAATGGGCAATGGCTTTGGCAAATTCAATACCGTTGCCAATAACCGTAACGTCGATATCTTTGGTTTGGTGTCCCAGGATACGGTCGCGGATAACGCCACCAACCAGATAGGCTTTTATTTGTTTATGGTCGGCGATTTTGGCAATACGTCGCAGTATTTTAGTGATCCGGCAGCTGCCGGATGGAAACAGGAGTTCTAAAAATGCCATTCTTTCTCTCAAATTTACCGGAGGAATTTAGGCAAGCGAGGGATTAATTGCAAAGGGGGAAGTTGGTTTACGCTCGTTCCCAAATTCAATTTGGGAACGAGGATGTAAATAAATACTATTGGTATATGGGCTTAAATAAAAACCTGACAATTTCTGGAAGATTTATTCCCTTTTCTGTAGATATTCCTGAATTGAATAACAAGGTAAATGACTTCCTTTGTCTATAACTACCCGTATAAAGTCATCACATTCTTCTTCGCTCATAATGCCTTTCATGCTTTAACAAGAATATCCATTGTTGTAATATAGGTAATCCCATTTTCTAAGCAGTATTTTTTTATATCTTTCAAATTACTACTGGCAACAATATATTTTTTGTGTTTAGCAACCGCCAAGCAGGCGGATTCTCCCTCGCCTTTTCCTAATTCGTCGGTTAAATAAGAATACTCTTTTATAATCTCGATATCGTCTGGAAAAGTTATCAATTCAATGCCAGTTCTATTTGTTAGATTCTCGATATATTTTTTCATACTATGGTATCTCAATAATTCCATTTCAACAATATCTAACAATAATAGCCTATAAGGATAAATCTTTGGAAGGTATAAAATCCTATCTGCTTTTATAAAGTGAATAATTACATCAGCGTCTAAAAGTATTTTGGGGGGCTCAGACGTTTTTATCATCAGAATTATTTTCGTCTATGTTGACATCAATACTAATATCTTTCATTAAACACATGAAATCTGATTCTGAGATAATCTCTGCGTCATATAAAAATTTTGCTTTTTTACCGTAATCTCCTATAACCAAATCGTGATTACCGCCTCTATATAACGTTGCGTCATAACCAAACATT
>JAHIOG010000170.1 GCA_018895675.1 bacterium | reverse complement strand
CGGCGTGAGCGATATGGTCAAAATTGGTTCTGGGGCTGAAAGAACAGTAGAGGACTATTCTCTTTCCCGTTATGCCTGTTACCTTATTGCGCAAAACGGAGATCCTCGTAAAGTAGAGATAGCGCTGGCTCAAACCTATTTCGCAATTCAAACACGGAAACAGGAAGTTCAGCAACAGCTAATTGAAGATAATAAGCGGGTTCATCTGCGCAATGAGATGAAAACCCATAATAAGCAGTTAGCTCAAGCGGCCAAAGAATCAGGGGTAATTAATTATGCTAATTTTCAGGACTTTGGATATTTGGGCCTATATGGTGGCCTGCGGCAAAAAGATATCCATGCTAAAAAGAAACTGACCAAGCAGGAAGCTATATTGGATCATATGAACAGCGAAGAACTGGCAGCCAATCTTTTCCGCGCTACGCAAGCCGAGGCAAAGCTGAAAAGAGAGAATATTCTTGGACAGAGTAAAGCCAACCAGGCGCATCATGATGTTGGCAAAAAAGTCCGGCAAACGATTAAAGAATTGGGTGGTACTATGCCGGAAGATCTCCCAACTCCCGACAATATTAAAGAATCCAATAAACGCATAAAGAATTCTACAAAAAAATCATTGAAGGATAAAAACTAGGAATTACGTATGAAGCAAACTACAACTAAAATACCTAAAGGCTATAAACAAACTGAGCTCGGAGTAATTCCGGAGGATTGGGATGTGAAAAGATTGGGTGATATTGGAGATACGATTATTGGTTTAACTTATTCTCCCAATGATGTAGTTGATTATGGAAAATTGGTACATCGATCTTCTAATATCCAAAACAATCAACTTTCCTACGATGATAATGTTTATGTTGATAAAATTATTAACGAAAATTTGATTTTGAAAGACAAAGATATTCTTATTTGTGTCCGAAATGGAAGCCGGGATTTAATTGGGAAATCTGCATTGATTAAGGGAAATGCTGTTGGCGAAACGTTCGGAGCTTTCATGTCTGTGTTTAGGACAGACAAATGTCAAACATTCATATTTTATTTAATTCTTTCAAATTTGATTCAAAGACAAATAAATCAGAGTCTTGGTGCGACCATTAATCAAATAACAAATAAAACATTAAATAATTTTCAAATTCCATACCCTCCGAAATTTGAAGAACAAACCGCCATTGCCACTGTTCTCTCTGACACTGACGCGCTGATTGAATGTTTGGAAAAACTGATCGCCAAAAAGAAAGCCATCAAACAAGGCGCGATGCAGCAGCTCCTCACCGGTAAAAAAAGATTGCCGGGGTTTAGTGGGGAGTGGGAGGTGAAGAAGTTGGGGGAGATAGTGGGTAGAATTACTACTGGGAAATTAGACGCAAATGCTATGGTAGAAAATGGAGAATATCGATTTTATACTTGTGCAAAAAATTATTATTTTATTGATAAATATGCTTTTGATACCGAAGCGTTACTTGTATCAGGCAATGGTGCAAATGTTGGTTACATCCATTATTATAAGGGGAAGTTTAATGCGTATCAGCGGACTTATGTTTTGTCTGATTTTTTAGAGGATATCTTATTTATAAAATTATTTATGGATAGGAATTTACAAGAGAGAATAAGAGTAGAAGTAAATGCTGGAAATACTCCATATATTACAATGGATACATTGACTGATATGAACATACATCTTCCAAAAGACAAATCCGAACAAACCGCCATTGCTATCATACTCTCCGAGATGGATGTCGAGATCGAGAGCCTGGAGCAAAAGCGGGATAAATACACTATGCTCAAGCAGGGCATGATGCAGGAGTTGCTAACAGGGAAAACGAGGTTGGTAAAATCTGGAATATATGGAGGCGTAAAATGACAACAGAAAATACTTTACAGTCCAATATTATTAAAACACGCGACGATTATTCTCTCGTGCGTTTTGTTGAAGGAGATGAAGGGAGATTTAAAGTTGACGCTGACTCCGATTGCTCTTGGGCCGGCAAAGAAAAAGAGTTTAACATGAAAGATCTTCGGCAACGTATCGAGCCATGGCTAACTTCTCTTTTTCAATCGGAACATTTGTCATTATTGATTGGTTCCGGTTTGACGCATGCAGTACACAAACTTGCGGTGGGGACAGTTGCTATAGGTATGGGAACAAGTAATTTTTCAGTGTTCAACGCTAAAATCACCAATGTTGCCAAAACTTCGGCAAAGAAAGCCAACCGTAAAGAAGGTAATTTTGAAGATCAGCTACGAGTCGCCAATGAACTTCTGGGCGGACTGAAGATACTGTCTTCAGAAAACAAAAAAACAATTAATCTGGGTGTCGATATTGAAAATAAATTAAATGATTTTGCCAAATCAATTCTGGACAGTGAATCTGGTATTGCTTATGCTGAAGAATCAAAACGCACAGAAGCTTTTAATATTCTTGTGAATTTTCTGATGAGTTTTGCCAGCCGGACTGGAACACGTGACAGGTTGCAAATTTTTACTACCAATTATGATCGTATTATTGAAGCAGGAGCAGAAATTGCCGGGCTTCATCTGTTAGATAGGTTTGTTGGTAGTCTGATGCCAATTTTTCGTTCTTCACGTCTCGATTTAGATATGCATTATAATCCGCCTGGAATTCGCGGGGAACCTCGTTACTTAGAAGGTGTTACTCGTTTTACAAAATTGCATGGTTCTATTGATTGGGTGCAGCATGGAGAAGAAATTAGACGGATAGGACTTCCTCTTGGTGCAAAATCTATAGATCCCTTTCTTAAAGCGCCAGCATTTTCTGGTATCAAGGCTAATAATTTAATGATATATCCTAATGCATCAAAAGATCGGGAGACTTCTGGTTATCCCTATGTGGAACTTTTTCGTGATTTTGCAGCTGGAGTTTGTCGTCCCAACAATGCTTTAGTTACATATGGATACAGTTTTGGGGATGAGCATATCAACCGTTCTATTAAAGATATGCTTACCATCCCTTCAACTCACTTGGTTATAATTTCCTATGATGATCCTTTAGATCGAATTATTAAAACATATGACAATATCGGCAGGCCTTCGCAAATTACGTTACTTATTGGAAATCATTTGGGAGATTTTAAAACCATTGTTGATAATTATCTTCCAAAATCAGCGATTGATCGTGCGACTTTCCGAATGAGTGAAATCTTAAAATCTCGTTTTGGGACACAACAAAGTGAAACGGTTAGCAAAGAACTGGAGGAAGAAAAATGAGTATTTCACCTTTTGCTTATGCTGATTCATTGCGAATTGGTACGATCGATTTTGTTTCCCCTGATGAAATCAAGGTTTTACTTGATATAGAGGCGCCAGACTCGGTTGCATTAAATACTGGAACTCCACGTGCTTTTCCTCGCATTAACAGCTATATTCTTATTCCTAGCGATGAAGGATACTTGGTTGGACAGGTTGAGTGGATCACGATAGAACGGTCGCAATATCCCAAACGTAAAGGCATGCAGGACTTTGGGTTAGTTGATTTGCCTTATCCATTACGTAAAATGAGCTTGAATCCGTTGGGTACTTTATCTTTTGATGGTAAGAATGAAAAAGGTGATTATCTTTTTAAGTTTCGTCGCGGTGTAGAGGTTTTTCCATCGGTGGGGGATAGTGTTATTCTTCCTACCCAAACACAGTTGAGATCAATTGTAGAATCTGGAGATAATAGAAGGGTAAAAATCGGCACAAGTCCTTTGGCAGATAACGCAAATGTGTGCATTGACCCTGATCGCTTATTTGGTCGGCATTTGGCAATATTGGGTAATACTGGAAGTGGGAAATCGTGTTCAGTCGCAGGACTAATTCGTTGGTGTTTGGAGGCAGTTGAAAAAGAGGGGGATATCGCAAATGCTAGGTTTATTGTGCTTGATCCTAATGGTGAATATTCCCGAGCGTTTAAAGATTTTAAAAATGCGCGAATTTTTACGGTTGATTCAAAAGGTCCTTCAATACAATTGAAAGTGCCTCTTTGGTTCTGGAACAGCGTCGAATGGTCTGCTTTTACTCAGGCAAGTGGGAAAACACAGCGCCCTTTACTCAAAAGAGCATTAAGGGAAATAAAATCTGGGCGTATCATTTCTGGCACTCCAACAAATGAAGAACGAAAGTTGGAACTACGTCGCTATTTGTCATTTAACCTTATATCTCTTCAACGTGATTTACGAAATGGAGCGTTAAAGTCAGAGGAAACAAAGTTTGGGTTTCGTCTTAAAGCGATTAGAGAGGATATTGATAATAAGATACCATCGTTTTCAGAATATGAGTCAGAGATGGCCAATATTAAATCTCAAATTGATAATGCATTAAACGCAACCCGCAAAACATTTAAGGATAAGCAAACTCAAAAAGACATAGAATACTATACTGCTTTTACTGATTTGTTAGTTACGAGTATTATAGATTCATGCACCGCATTGATTGGTAAGCTAGGTGGAATTATATATCAAGAGGGTCCAGAGGAAGACTGCCCAATAGCTTTTGATGGTATTGAATTTGCCGATCATATTCAGCAACTTTCTATTCAAGAAAATGTTACTCAATACACAGATTTTCTTGTTATGCGTATCCGTACCATGCTTTCTGATATAAAAATGAAAACTATCACAGGAGAGTCCGGTGAAACCCTGGATGGTTGGCTTAATGGACATATTGGGAGCAATAATGCTGAAAATGGAACTGTTACGATTTTAGACCTTTCCTTAGTACCTGCCGAAATTATCCACATAATCACAGCCGTTATTGCGCGCATGATATTTGAAGCATTGCAACGTTATCGGAAATTACATGTTGAACATAAAACATTGCCTACTGTTTTGGTTATGGAAGAAGCACACACCTTTGTGAAGAGATACAAAGAAGATACAGAGAATCAAGATGCGGCTTCAATGTGTTGTCAAGTTTTTGAAAAGATAGCTCGTGAGGGACGAAAGTTCGGTCTCGGTTTAGTGCTTTCTTCTCAGCGACCGTCTGAACTTTCTCCCACAGTACTTTCTCAGTGCAATACATTTTTACTGCATCGTATTAGTAATGATCGTGACCAGGAATTAATACATAAACTCGTTCCTGATAATTTGAGTGGTCTTTTAAGAGATTTACCATCATTGCCATCACAGAATGCAATTCTTCTTGGTTGGGCTTCGGAACTTCCGGTGTTGGTTCGAATGAATCACTTACCCAAAGATCAACAACCTCAGTCTGATGATCCAGATTTTTGGGATGTTTGGACGGGTGGAAGTGAAAGATCGATTGACTGGAAAAAGATTGCTGATGATTGGCAACAAATTAGCGCTGATAATACTGAAAAATCTGATGTAAAGGACAGAAAAGATGATACCCATGAATAACATCGGTCAAGTAGAACGAGCTACCCAAAATAGAATTGTGGCGCTGTTTCGCGGCCAGCTTAAATACACATATCTGGGTAACAGGGAAGAGCGAGCGGATAATAGTAATATTGAAGATATAGAAGTGAGTAAATATCTGTCCAGTTGTGGGTATAACGATACTTTGATCGCGTGCGCCCTAGACAAACTTCGCGCCACCGCCAACAATTACAGCGAAAGCCTCTACACCAATAATCAAAATGTTTATAAATTGCTTCGCTATGGAATCGGAGTTGTAGAAAATGCCGGAGAAAATAATCAGCAAGTACAAATGATTGACTGGAAAAATTTGGATAGGTAAATTTCAGCATTTAGAAATCAAAGTTCCGACTGCAAAGGAACAAACCGCCATTGCCGCCATTCTCTCCGATATGGACGCTGATATGGAGAGCCTGGAGCAAAAGCGGAATAAATACATTATGCTCAAGCAGGGGATGATGCAGCAATTATTGACTGGTAAAATAAGGTTGAATTGATCTTGCAAATGCAGATAAGAAATTGTATAATTGCAGATAGCGG
>JAHIOG010000169.1 GCA_018895675.1 bacterium | reverse complement strand
TACTGAACTATTTGCTCTTGGCATACTTCTACTCCTAACTTGCGATCATTTTCTTGATTCTTTTTTCATCAGATGGGGCTACAACGCCCGTTTGTCCTAAATTCCGTTTTCTTTTGGATGACTTTTTTGTCAAAATATGCGAAAAATAGGCTTTATTGCGCTTGATTTTTCCGGATCCGGTCTGTTTAAAGCGTTTTGCCGCAGACCTTCTTGTTTTCATTTTTGGCATTACGTTCTTATCTCCTATTTTGAAGTCAGAAAAGTTACAATTGTACGACCTTCAAACGAAGGGGCTTTGTCAACTACACTAATGTCTGACAGCATTTCAAAAATTTTATTAATCAGTTCTACACCCACTTCTTTGTGAGCCAGCTCTCTACCGCGAAACATGAGTGTGATTTTCACTTTATAACCATTGGTAAGAAATTTTCTAACATGATTGACTTTCATAATCAGATCGTGTTCACCGATACGAGGTCGAAATCGAACTTCTTTAACTTTGACGACATGCTGTTTTTTCTTGCTCTCACGATCCTTCATTTGCTGCTGGTATTTGTATTTCCCAAAATCCATTATCTTACAAACCGGTGGCTTGGCAGTTGGTGCGATTTCAACGAGATCCAGGTTATGTTCATCGGCTAATCGTAAAGCTTCTCCTGATGAAACAATACCAAGCTGTTTGCCGTCAGGATCGATCAGGCGCACCGATTGTGCTCTAATTTGGTCATTAACGCGTAGTCTTTTTTCTATAATATAATCTCCTCTGTTATTCTCTTATCTCATCTTGCAGTAAGCTGACCGCTTCTTTCCATCCGTACACTCCCTTATGTCCAATTTTTCTCCGACGGATAGAAACAGTCTTATCCTGCGCTTCGCGGTCGCCGATGATAAACATATATGGTATTTTCATCAGTTCTGCTTCACGTATCTTGGCGCCCATTGTATCATTTTTATTATTTATTTCTGCTCGGATAGATTTATCATGCAGAATATGATGAAACTCAGCCGCTACATCATTTTGTTTCTCGGATATAGGTATCACCACCGCCTGCACCGGAGACAGCCATATCGGGAAATCACCGACGGTATTTTCAATCAGCACACCGACAAACCGTTCTAAAGAACCCATGATAGCTCTGTGTATCATATACGGTCGTCTTTTTTCATTATCGCTGGAAATGTACTCCATATTAAATCTTTCTGAAAGATTAAAATCAAACTGAATGGTTGTACATTGCCAGCTGCGGTTCAGCGCATCACGTATCTTTATGTCAATTTTGGGGCCATAGAATGCTCCGCCACCTTCATCAATGGTATAGGGCGCTTTGATAGTATCTAATGCAAATTTCAGAGCATTAGTGGCTTCTTCCCACATCGCTACTCCACCGACATATTTTTCTTTGGGTTTGTTTGCAACAAACACTTCAAATTCATTAAAACCAAATTTACGAATAAAATCAAAGGAAAACTGCACCAGTTTTACAATCTCTTCATTCAGCTGTTCAGGAGTACAAATGATATGCGCGTCATCCTGGGTAAACCCTCTGACACGCATCAAACCATGCAAAACACCGGACATTTCATAACGGTAAACCGTTCCAAGCTCCGCGTAACGGATTGGCAAATCACGATAGCTGCGGGTTTTGTGCTTATAGATCATAATGTGAAAGGGGCAGTTCATCGGCTTTATGAAATATTCATCGCCCTCCACTTTCATGGAATCAAACATGAATTCACGATAAAAACCCAAATGTCCACTGGTTTCCCACAGTTTGGATTTCCCGATATGGGGAGTTTGAACGAGTTGATAGCCTCTGTTGATATGCTCTTTAACCCAGTAATCTCTGATTGCATTTAAAAGGGTTGCCCCTTTTGGATACCAGATCACCAGACCGGGTCCAACCTGTTCGTTGATCTCAAATAATTCAAGAGTTTTGCCCAGTTTGCGATGATCACGCCGTTTGGCTTCTTCCAGAAAATTTAAATACTTCTTCAGGTCTTTTTTTGAAGGGAACGACGTCCCATAGATACGGGTAAGCATTTTATTACGCGAGTCACCTCGCCAGTAAGCGCCGGCTGTGTTGAGCAGCTTGAAGGCTTTAACTTTTCCGGTAGATGGAACATGCGGTCCGCGACAGAGATCTGAAAAATCGCCCTGAGAGTAAATCGTTAAAATCTCATCCCGGTCTATCGATTCAATAATTTCAACTTTATAAGACTCTCCTATATCGGAGAATAATTTAACCAGATCATCTCTCTTAAATTCCTGACGCACAATCGGCAAATCCTGATCGATAATCTCTGCCATCCGTTTCTCAATTTTTTCCAGGTCTTCATCGCTAAATGGCGGATCAATATCGAAATCGTAATAAAAACGGTTTTCAATGGCAGGCCCGATAGTGACTTTCGCTTCCGGAAACAACTGTTTGACCGCCTGCGCCATTATATGAGATGTACTATGCAGCAATATTTCATGAGATTCGGGAGATTTATAGGTAAGTATCTCGACGCTGGAATCTTCTTTGATTGGATAATTAAGGTCAACCAGATTGTCATCGACTTTCGCGGCAAGAGAATTCTGGAAAAGCCCTTCGCTAATAGATTTAGCAATATCGCCGGCAGTCGTACCCGCGTTGACCGTCAATTGTGCACCATCGGGCAGTGTGACTGTGATCTTCTGTGCAGGACTCAAAATTACTTTCCTTTTTTCTCTTTTTCGTCAAAATGACCCCTTTTTAAAAATGAGGTGTTCATACTGGTGGGCGATACTGGACTTGAACCAGTGACCCCTTGCATGTCAAGCAAGTACTCTAACCACCTGAGCTAATCGCCCCAGTCTAAAAATCCGGGCTGCTTGTCCACCGAAACGAAGTGAAGGTGGAAGCTAATCGCCCCAGTCTAAAAATCCGGGCTGCTTGTCCACCGAAACGAAGTGAAGGTGGAAGCTAATCGCCCCAGTCTAAAAATCCGGGCTGCTTGTCC
>JAHIOG010000168.1 GCA_018895675.1 bacterium | reverse complement strand
CCCTGGGGAGAAGGAGTTTGCAGGGAAGGGGATTGCCTATTGTGCCACCTGTGATGCCCCGCTGTTCCAGGGCAAGGACGTGGCCGTGGTCGGCGGCGGGAATGCCGCCCTTGATGCGGCCTTCCAGCTGACGAAGATTGCAAATAAGATTTATCTGGTCAATGTAAACAAGGGCCTGGACGGAGACGAGGTCACAAGAGAAAAGGTAAAGAAATCAGATAAAGTTGAGATTCTGAACAATACCGAGACTGTTGAGATTAAGGGTGAGAAATTTGTTAGTGCCATTGTCGTGAAGGGCAAAGAGGAGAGGGAACTCCCCGTGCAGGGAATCTTTGTTGAGATAGGCTCTGTCCCGGCGGTTGAATTCCTGCGGGGCCAGATTGAGCTTAACGAGTCGAACGAGATTAAGGTCAGCAACAGGAACGAGACATCCGTTCCTGGAATCTTTGCCGCGGGCGATTGCACCGACGTCCTGGAGAAGCAGATTATCATAGCGGCGGGGGAGGGGGCGAAGGCTGCTCTTTCCGCCTACAGTTATCTTGTAAGGCGTAAGTGAACTATCCTCCTGATGCAATCTATGGGTCTGTAATTTCAAATATCTGTTCTTTTCCCTTCAGGAGAATTGTCAATTCGTTAATAATATCTCTTCCAATCAATACCTCTCCAATCTTATTGCCAACTATCTCCATGCAAAAATTTTTATTTTCCAGTGAGAAACTAGCAGAATATGTTATCTCCATATCGTCTCCCTCGGCTATCTCAGTTGTATCTGATTTAGCACCAATAACTAGACACTCACTTACTGGTAGGAGAGATAACTCATCAATCATATTCTGAGGAATACTTGTAATATCCGCTCCTGTATCAACTAATCCATTAACTTTTTTAAAATCAGTGGATTCTGGTTTGGATATCCTAATCTCCACAATTGGCGCTGGAGGTTCATAACTGATCCCATCTATCTCTGTAGTATATTCATATCTGCTCATCTTCTTCGCAAGAGTCTAGGTGAACGTAATTTAATTACTCTTCGCCTTCCAACTTTCTGTACATACACTGGGACATACCCATGCCCCTTATAAACTCTTTTCATTAGTGCCTGCATATCTTTATCGGAGTCCACTACCATCTGCCCCAATACCGCAACGAAGTTTCCTTTATATTTTTTCAAAAGATCCTTTTCCATTTCCAAAAAGGCAGCTTTTTCTCTTTCGAATGATATTAGGGAATCTTTTGGTTGTGAAATGTCACGAATTTTTGGTTTCACGAGTTCAAAAGTAGGGTTTTCTCGTAATAAATCATTAAACCAGGGTGGTTCTGGTGTTTCTCTTTTTAGGATGTTAGAAAACCAATCTGGTTCCTGTTTCCTACACCTCTCTATAATTCCTTCTTCAAATGGATAATGATCATTTAATGTAGTTCTTGGGGAAGTAATCACATCACTAAAATAATCCATCTTCGTACCTCAAAATTTGGTGTTTTTACTGGACCTAAGCTTTTTCAATCCTTTTAATATATCCTGAATATTTTCAACAACACGCTCTAGTTCCTCTATCGTCGATTGTATGATCATGGTTTCCTTTTTGTCCATATAGGTATTGGTTATTCTTAATATTGCTACGGGGATTGTTTTCAATATTTCTCCGCCTATTTTCCCTTCATCAGTAACTACTCGTTGATCTATTACACATTCAAATGAATGCCATATTGGAAGAGTAGATTCAAGTTCTAACTGTGCTTGAAAAGATGCTATGAATTGTTTCTTGAATATTGGGGTTTGAGCATGTTTTAAGATATCTTTAAGTTCTGCAATTTGATCATTAGTGCTTCCTAGCTTTTTAGTATCGGCTAAAATGTCTTCCTCAGAAACTTTATCTTTTATGAGCCTTTTTAGAATGAGGACAATCACATGAAATGTTGCATGAGCTGTTTTCTCTTCTAATTCTAATGCTTTAGCTAGTTCATTCTTTTTAATGCAGTAATACCTGCCATACTCCGATTTTCCAATCAAAGAGAGGAGGCTGTCTTTTTTTTCTTTAGAAAGTCCTATAAAGGTTTTAAAATCCTTTACAAAATCCTCAGGTACTTCTTCCCCATCAAAAAGTTTCAGTTTTACCATTTTCAATAAATGATAGGATACATTACAATAAATACTTTGCTTATAATTTTGCTATTCCTAAGGAATTATATTAGATTAAAGAGTTAATAGCATATATCACGAGAGTT
>JAHIOG010000167.1 GCA_018895675.1 bacterium | reverse complement strand
TGAACCGGTAAATTATACAGTTGGTTTTCTAAATTATCCTGAACATCATTCCAGCCAATTACATCAACAGGTCCATATATATTCATGTCAATCGTTTTAACTCCCGGATATACCGGTGTATGCTCAAATGACGTTATTCCTTTTGAAACATTGATTGCTTCTTCTTCCAGTTCACTCTCAAAATGCTTAACAAATAACGTCATTTTTGATCGGCGAAATGCTTCCCGCTCTTCATCTTCATTAACTGAGATCGGACTTCGAATATGTTTCAGATAGAGTTCCCGGTTGATGGCCTGTCTTCTATAAAGATCAATGGCCCGCTGCAACACGGTGTCCGTCGAACCAAGTTCTAACTTTTCAGCATGTTGGGCCAAGAGTATTCTATCAATTAAACGATCTAAAACAGCTGAACGCGCCTTACGATTTTCTAAGCTGGTTAATTGACGAGGTGACAGCTCATAGGCAAAAGCGAACTCATCGGCAGTTATTATCCGATCTTCAACTTTGGCGACAATTGGGGATTCCGGATGTTTTGATCCACAACGGAATACGCCAAGGAACATTACCAGTCCTAATCCAATTATTACATGTTTCTTTCTATCTAAGAATCTTTTCATTTGATCAGTGCAAACCTGCCAATTTTCTCACCGATTCCCGGAGCGTCCACATGGAATATGTATATTCCGTAGGAAATTTCATTCCCATCCTTGGATAATATGTCCCAGGGTTCCATCCCGTCATCCGCCGTGCTGTGATGCTCAATTGTATCCACCAGATAACCCCGCAGATTATAGATCCGGATTGTGCAGTCCTTCGGTAAATGATAAAAATGCAGGCGCCGTTCTCCTCGGCCGTACTTATACATGTTGGTTGGCTCCCAGGAAGCCGTCACCACATAGGGATTCGGTACCACACAAATAGCATCCAACTCGGTTTTGGCCAATGCGTTACTGGAATCAGCACCCTGCAGGGTTAACCGGAATCTATCTCCCAAACGAAAGGGTTTGGTGATAGCCAAGTACATCTTATCACCGGCTTGCGGCGGATCAATAGTAATCCATGTGGTGTCCGCATAGGGGACTTCATCCACCCACACCGTATCAATCTCAAATAACGGCGCAAAGCGAATCATCCAGGAGGTGTAACGCTTATAAATAAAATCAGCATCAGGAACAATGATTACAATATCATCACCGTGGCTGTATTTTCCATCTTCATCAAGATCCACCAACGCATAAAGCGCGTCCATGGAATCCGTGACATTATATACACCTACACTTGATGGAATTGATTTAATTCCAAAAACAGAATGTGACATCGTATAGACCGTATCATAGAATGTGATGATATAATCCGATGGCTGGTTTATATTTAAACGCACACCGCCAACATTCTCATTCTTCGGGTTTAAACGGATTTTGGGGATATAATCAAAGCTGCCTTCCAGAAACCGCGAGTTTTCATCATCAACCCAGATGGCGGTATCATTATAAATTGTCACGGTAATTCCGCTGAACACCGGACTCTCAGCGCCACTAAGGTTAACATAGATACTATCTAGAACCAATGTATCTGCGGCAACGTCCCGGACAAAATAGTATGGGTATTTTTCCGTATGAAATTTTGTGTCTTCGGTAAAAGTCAGCTCAAATGTTGTTAAACCCGATGGAATTTTATACTTCTCCACAATGTCTACCTCGATACTGCCCGTACCGGGCCCGATATGCTCAATATCTCCATCAATCTGGGCCGGAATGTAGCCCGCTGCCGCCGGTCTGGGAATCGCGACACCACAATTGATATCTGCAAATGTCACCTGGCCCAGCGAATTCATAGAGATGATGGCCGAACATTCCGAAGGCTGAAAACCTTCAACACCGTTGTCGCTATAGGTATAAAATCCGTAATCATAGGAAACGACCGCATAATAATAGGTCTGACCATTTTTTACATCTTTATCAGTGTAGGCATGCCGAATTCCGGTATCATCACCAAGATTAAATTTTACTCCGTATATATCAACTGGATGTGGCCCTTTTTTACCATTCTGTAAATCGAACTGGGCAATCGGTTTCCGGTAAGTCATATTTC
>JAHIOG010000166.1 GCA_018895675.1 bacterium | reverse complement strand
TGCTATGCCATATTGTGATATTATTCTTACTGAAAATGAATGGGCTCATGATTTAATATCACAAAAAATAGATAAGAAATACAATACAATCATATTGAATGATTTATTGGATATACAAAATGTAATTGATTAAAATGCATAATAAACTTCTAAACGAATCTTTTATAGAAAGTAAAGTCAAGAACATAATTCGTTGTAACCCCGAGTTTTTGACTTTAAGGGTGCCATAAAGACGGTTTAAATTTTTCTACTGTCACACTGCCTATTTTCATAGAGGATATTTCAAGTTTGAAAAACCATACTTATATGACAGGGATTTCTAATCAATCTTTGCAGCGGTATAAATGAAAAGTATTGACATTTATGATAAATCGTATTACGTTCTGGTTAGACTAGTCAGGAGCTAATATGAAGAATATTTGGCAATTACAAGAAGCAAAAGCAAAATTCAGCGAAGTCGTAAATGAAGCGCTTCGTCATGGTCCTCAAATAATAACTAAACACGGAGTTGAAACCGCACTGCTTATTTCTGTCAATGACTATAAAAAGATAATTAAAAAAGAATCAAAAATATCCCAATTCTTCCGAAATTCTCCATTAAGTGCTATTGAGTTAGATCTTAGTCGTTCTAAAGATATTCCAAAAGACATTGAATTATGAACTACTTATTAGATACTTGTGTTATTTCGGAGTTAGTAAAATTTGAACCGGATAAACAGGTCGCAGAATGGATCAATTCTGTTGAAGAAGGTAGATTATATCTTTCCGTGGTTACCATTGGCGAATTAGAAAAAGGCATATCTAAACTAAATCCATCTAAACAAAAAGACAAAATCACGGAATGGTTGCATGATGATTTAATATTCCGTTTCAATGAAAGAATACTCAATCCGGACATCCATACATTTATCGAGTGGGGACGATTAAACGCGACACTCGAAAATCAAGGCACAAAGATGCCTTCTATTGATTCATTAATTGCTGCGACTGCCATACAATATAATTTATGTCTTGTTACTCGAAATGATAGGGATTTCCAGAATTATAATATTCAAATACTAAATCCCTGGAAATGATTCCGCGAATCTGCTTCGCCTCAGCGGAGGTCTCTGGTGAGACACCTGCCGCCATATAAATAAAATAACGATAGCCGAAAATCTTTTATTCGGCGTCAGAGTGCGCCAATGGTTCCACTCGTTCCGGGGCTGCCCGCCTGACCGTTGGGCAGGTGCTCCGGAACAATCAGCTACGGAGTGGTCCGAAGGACTTCCCATGGAACAACCCCGTAACTGGAAAAGATGGCTCATGCGCTGTTATAGTCTCTTACAAGTCAATTTCTTGTTTTTTTGTAAAAGTTTTTTGTATGGTAAATGATCATTATTCAAATCAAATCAGATACTTGATACTTGATAATTGTTTTTTTTCTTATCCAGTATCCAGTAACCAGCAACCAGAATCGCTTGGACTGGAACAACCTATTCATTTTTCACTTTTAACTCTTTTCCTTTTGGGCTCTGCCTGCCCCTTCGGGGCCTGTCCCTTTGGGGGTTTATCCAGGTTAGGATAGAAATAGATATATCACTGAAACTAAATGTAATGTATGTAATTTAGGTGTTGCATATCGAGACGCAACTGTGTATACTATAGTGACATAATTGAGGTGTAACTATGAAATTTTTGAGTGTAAAAGATTTAAGATCAAAGTCAGCGGAAATATGGAAGCAACTCCCTGTTGAAAAGGAAATGGTTATAACAAATAATGGGAGACCTGTTGCTATTTTATCATCAATAAATGACTCTAATTTTGAAGAATCAGTCTCGGCTATTAGGCGGGCGAGAGCTTCTGATGCTCTGACTGCAATCCAGAAAGAATCAGTTGAAAAAGGGCTGGACAAGTTAAGCATAAATGAAATTGACGAAGAGATAACAGTCGTTAGAAATAAAAGAAATCATTGAAAGTAGTAATAGACACTAATGTTTTTGTTTCCGGATTGTTATCTCCATACGGAAAGCCTGCTGATATTTTAAGATTAATGATATTGGGAGAATTCCAGCTATGCTATGATGCTCGTATTATTTTTGAGTATAGAGAAGTCCTTTTAAGGGCAAAATTTAGATTTGATAGATATAAAATAGATATAATACTGGATTATATTAAAAGTTTTGGCGAAATAATTACAGCAAGACCCCTAAAAATATCATTACCTGATCCTGATGATAATCCGTTTTTGGAAGTTGCGATGTCTGGAGATGTAGAATACCTTATTACCGGCAATGTTATTCACTATCCTCAGAAAATCTGTAAAAATATTCATGTAATCACACCTGCCGAATTTATCAAGGCATACACTAAAATATAAAATGTCTAACGAACCTATTTTGCACCAGATCGCGCAGCGTCAGCATGCTCCAAGGAAGTTCCTGGTGGAACAAGCAGGGATTGGACTTGGACGCAGGGATTGCCTGCCCGACAGCGTCATTCAGGCGGGCCTGCCCGACGCAGACGGGAACAAAGCCCTCTGGTTTCTACCTTGTCTCTACCGCTTCGGCGTTGAGACAGGGAAGATCTTATGTTGGCGTCAAAGCGGGAGCGTAAACGCCAGATAAATTCAAAATTCTTAATTGATGGAATCGTCCCGAAGGGATCTCTATGAGATAAAAAGTATCAAAACTGTCATTCCCCCAAGGGGGTCTCTTTGAGATGAGGAGCTTGTCCCGACGAGTCAGCAATTTTTTTAGTCCCATATATTTGACTAATATTGTTTGCAATAGAATGAAAAAATCACATAATGGTCTAATATAATATG
>JAHIOG010000165.1 GCA_018895675.1 bacterium | reverse complement strand
ACGAAATAGATAAAAATTATCCCCGTAAACTGGCCAGTGTCAGTGATTTTGTTGATCATATCGATCATATTGTGAATCTTGTCGGCATCGATCATGTGGGCATCGGTACCGACTTCGACGGTGGCGGTGAACTAATTGGACTTCGGGATGTCAGCCAGATGCCGAATATCACAAAGGAACTGCTTAAACGAGCTTACTCAAAAAAGGATATTGGCAAAATTTGGAGCGGGAACTTCCTGAGAGTCTTTCGCGAAACGGAAAGAATAGCCGGCAAGTCATTGTAACTTTCCATAGGGTTAAGCTCTATCAAGCATTTCGGTAGAACCTGTGCAACAAAATATTTCAAATGAACTACCCCGACGCAAGCATCGGGGAATTCTTTGATTAAAAAGTACCGGTTTGACCATTATCAGATGACACAGGAAAAAATAGCTGATGCGCTAAACGGCTCCCGGCAGACCATCATCGCCATTGAAAACGGGAAATTTAATCCGTCGGTAAAGCAGGCTTTGAAAATGGCAAAATTGTTCAAGTGTCAAATCGAATATTTTTTACACGTAGTACTAGGAGGTCCAGCATTCTGCACCCCTATACTAAATTTAAATTTTCTCCGCGATCCGGTCACCCATCTCAGCCGTACCGATTTTTTTTCCACCCTCCTGCCAGATATCACCGGTGCGGTAACCGTCATTAAGCACGTCCTCAACGGCCTTTTCGATTTCCTCAGCAGCTTCAACCATATCAAAGGAATAACGTAGCATCATCGCGGCGCTGAGGATTTGTGCGATGGGATTAGCGACACCATGACCGGCAATATCCGGGGCCGATCCGCCACCGGGTTCATACATTCCAAAACTGCCGTCCGCAATGCTGGCACTGGGCAGCATTCCCAGGCTGCCGGTCAACGCGGCGGCTTCATCGGACAGAATATCGCCGAACATATTTCCGCAAAGCATTACATCGAACTGCTGAGGATTTTTGGTTAGTTGCATTGCGGCATTATCCACATACATGGGTTCATAGTCCACATCCGGATACTCTTGGGCAATTTCTTCAACCACCTGACGCCAGAACACCATCGTTGTAAGTACATTGGCTTTGTCGATGGAGGTGACTTTCTTGCGCCGTTTGCGGGCGGCTTCGAAAGCTACTCGGGTAATACGCTTAATTTCTCCCCTTGAATAGATCATTGTGTCAAAGGCCGCTTCCATATCACCTTCGCCGGTACGGCCTTTCGGTTTTCCAAAGTAAATCCCGCCGGTCAGCTCGCGCACGACCAAAATATCAAAGCCCTTTTCACTGATATCGCTTCGTAATGGTGACGCAAAGGCCAGTGAGGAATACAATTTTGCCGGACGCAGATTCGCGTATAGTCCAAACGCTTTCCGTAATCCCAGCAGCGAGTTGAGCTCCACACCACGCCATTTATCGGTATCCTGTTCATGCACAGAGCCGCCCACAGAACCAAAGAGAATTGCATCGGATTCCCGGCAGATTTTCAAAGTATCTTCAGGTAAATGGGTTTGATAATCGTCCCAGGCGGCACCACCAACCAGCGCGTGTCTATATTCAAATTTCACATTAAATTTTGATTGTACGGCGTCCAGAACTTTCAACGCCTCCTGCATGACTTCCGGACCGATTCCGTCACCCGGCAGAACCGCTATTTTTTTGACATCCATTTCTATTTTACCTTTCCTGCGATATGATTCAACAAGCCGCCGGCATCGATGATTTCCCGGGCAAACCCCGGTATTGCCAGAAATTTGTACTGTTCATTTTTGCTGCTGTTTATAATTATTCCATTTTCAATGTCAATGGTCAGCTCATCGCCGGAATCGACTTTATCATTGATATGTTTGCATTCAATTGCTAAAAATCCGTTATTAATGCAGTTACGGTAAAATATTCTGGCAAATGTATCGGCGACGACCGCCCGGATCCCGGCGCCACGCAACGCCCAGACCGCATGTTCCCGGGAACTGCCACAGCCGAAATCTTCCCCGGCAACAATAATATCACCATCTTTGACTTTATTTAAAAAATCGGCATCAATATCCTCCATGGCGTGTTTTGCCAAATCAGACTCTTTGTCCATATTCAGGTAGCGGGCCGGAATAATTTCGTCGGTATTAATGTGATCACGTTTATAACAATGTGCTTTTCCTGTCATGATGTCTCCTATAGATATTTGCGTGGATCGGCAATTTTCCCCTCAATGGCCGAAGCGGCGACCGTTGCCGGGCTGCCGAGATAAACTTCTGATTTCGGGCTGCCCATGCGCCCGACAAAGTTGCGGTTCGTGGAGCTGATACAGCGTTCGCCGGCAGCCAGGATGCCCATGTGCCCGCCGAGACAGGCGCCGCAGGTCGGGGACGACACCGTCGCCCCGGCATCCATAAAGATATCCAGCAGTCCCTCTTTATTGGCCTGTTTCCAGATATCCGTAGTAGCTGGTACGACAATCATCCGGGTGTTCTTCGCCACTTTTTTATTTTTCATAATTTCTGCCGCAACCCGCAGATCCTCGATCCGCCCGTTGGTACAGCTGCCCAGATAGGCCTGATCTATCAGAATTTCGCCAACCTGTGAAACCGGTTTGCCATTACTTGGCAAATGGGGAAACGCCACAATCGGCTCGAGCTCGGAAACATCGATGTCAATTATCTGACTGTACTCCGCATCGGGATCACTATATAACAGTTCAAAGGGTTCATCTGTCCGGGCTTTGACATAGTCGATCGTTTTTTGATCGGGATTAATGATTCCTGACTTTCCACCAGCCTCGATGGCCATATTACAAATGGTCATCCGGGCTTCGACAGACAGATCGTCAATCAGCTCACCGGTGAATTCCATGGTTTTATATAGTGCGCCGTCAACTCCTATCCTCCGGATAATCTCAAGAATCACATCCTTGGAGTAAACACCCTTTCCGAGTTTCCCAGTTAGGCGAAACAAAATGGTTTCCGGAACTTTAAACCAAAGTTCACCGGTAACTAATGTGGCCGCCAGATCGGTGCTGCCGACGCCGGTCGAAAATGCCCCCAGAGCACCATGCGTCGAAGTATGGCTGTCGCCACAAATAATAGTCGTTCCGGGACGCACATGTCCCTGTTCCGGCAGCAGCGCATGACAGACACCATGACGCCCCAACTCATAAAATTGTTCGATGCCCTGCTCTTTGGCCCAGCGCCGGATTTTCGCCACCATCTCCGCCGATTGAATGTCCTTATTCGGCACAAAATGATCGGGCATAACCACCACCCGCTCAGGATAAGCGACTTTGCTTAATCCTTTTTCCGCCAGCATATCGATGGCCGGCGTAGTGGTCACATCATGACACATAATCACATCGATTTCGGCATTAATCAATTCGCCGGGTTTTACGCTGTCGCGGCCACTGTGAGCCGCCAGTATTTTTTCCGTAATCGTACTTCCCAAAGTTTACTCCTTTATCCCTGAGCCTGAATTTTCTCTCTATAGTTTAACGCTTTGTTAATTCCTTTGATAATCGCCTTAACACTGGCACGAATAACGTCTTCATCCACCGCCCGGGCGACAAACAGATTGTATTTTTCATCGGACAGTTTAATCGACACATCGGCCAGAGCGTCGGTCCCACCGGTGATTGCTTTCAGGTGATAATCCTGAAGTTTCAGAGATGGACCAATCATCTGCCAGATCGCATTACTGACCGCATCGACCGGACCGTCACCGATTCCGGCGGCGATTTTCATTTCACCATTAACCCGCAATTTTACCGATGCTGTCGGCGTCATATTGGACCCGGTAACAACCGAAAATTCTTCCAGTTTGACAAATTGCTCCTCATCCGACAACTGATGGGTAATGTCCCGGGCAATCGCAATCACATCGTCGCGTTCGACGGATTTTTCCTTGTCCGCCAATTCCTTTACCCGTTCAGTGACCTGAGTAATCGTCTCTTTGTCTAACTGAAAACCCTCTTCTTCTAGGAGTGCCGACACCGCATGTTTTCCGGAATGTTTACCGATGATCAGGTTTTCACCGGTCCAGCCAACCTCTTCCGGCGTCATAATTTCGTAGGTCTGCTTGCTCTTTAAGACACCATGCTGGTGTATGCCGGCCTCATGGGCAAAGGCATTGACGCCGACAATCGCTTTATTCCGCTGAATGTCAATCCCGGTCAGATTCGAGACCAGACGACTGGTCCGGAAAATCTCTCTGGTATTCACATTCACGCCAACATTAAAATAATCTTGACGGGTTACCAGGTTCATAATAATCTCTTCCAGGGATGCATTTCCGGCCCGCTCGCCAATGCCGTTTATGCAAGCTTCCACCTGTGTCGCACCAGCCTCGACCGCCGCCAACGAATTGGCCACCGCATTGCCCAGATCATTATGGCAATGCACACTGATTACCACGTTTTTGGCTTCCGGGACTTTTTCAAAGAGATACCGAATTCGATCGCCAAATTCTTTCGGTTCAGCATATCCAACGGTGTCGGGTATATTGATCGTCGTTGCCCCGGCATTAATTGCTGCTTTGACAACATCACACAAATAATCCAGGCTGGTCCGGGCCGCATCTTCCGGTGAAAACTCCACATCATCGCAATAGCTTTTGGCACGTTTCACCGCTTTGACCGCCAGTTCGATGATCTCCTCTTTACTTTTCTGTAATTTCTTCTCACGGTGGACTTTGGACGTGGCGATAAAGGTGTGAATGCGCGGTTTATCTGAATATTTCACGGCTTCCCAGCAGCGATCGATATCCGCATCGTTCGCCCGCGCCAATCCACAAATCGACGGCCCCTTGACATTCTGAGCGACCAGTTTCACCGCCTCAAAATCACCATCAGAGGCAATCGGGAACCCCGCTTCAATAACATCCACTCCCAAACGGGCTAGCTGATGAGCAATAACCAGTTTTTCATTCACGGTCAATGAAGCGCCGGGACTCTGTTCACCGTCCCGCAGGGTGGTATCAAAAATAATAATCTTTCGCATTTCCATAGTTACTCCTCAGTCTAATTCCCGTTATGTTTTTTCATTAAATAATAAGAAATACTGTCGGTCAACGCCTGCCAGCTGGCTTCGATGATATTTTCCGAGACACCAACCGTATTCCAGGTTTTTTTCTCATCACTAGATTCGATCAGGACACGGACTTTAGCCGATGTTGCGGCTTTGGCATTAATGACCCGGACCTTGTAATCCGAAAGTTTCATTTCATCGATTTCCGGATAAAAATTAATCAGCGCTTTGCGCAGCGCATTATCCAGAGCATTTACCGGACCTACGCCTTCTGAAGCAGTATGCTCGACCTGATTATTCACAATCATCCGCACCGTTGCTTCGGACCGAATCTCATCGGATTCATTTTTCTCAATCAATATCCGAAAACCCTGCAAGGTAAAATAATTTCGATACTCGTTTTTCAATTTTTTAATCAACAGTTCCAGCGACCCTTCCGCCGCTTCGAATTCATAACCCTCATGTTCGAGTTGTTTTAACTGCTGCACAATTTCCGGTATCTTATCTTTATCGGATTCGAGATCAACGCCCAGTTCATCGGCCTTGAAAACAATATTGCTTTTCCCCGACAGATCGGAAACCAGTACCCGGCGTTTGTTGCCCACGGCTTCGGGTTTGATATGCTCATAAGTGTCGGAATCCCGCATGACGGCACTGACATGAATACCGCCTTTATGGGCGAAGGCGCTCTTCCCGACAAAGGGCATATTATTGGGATGAATCAGGTTGGCAATTTCACTGACGTAGTGGGAAAGAGCAGTAATTCTGGCAATATTTTCCGAAGGAACACAAGAATAACCGGCTTTCAATTGCAGGTTTGGAATAACAGTGCAGAGATTCGCATTTCCACTGCGCTCGCCGTAACCGTTGATTGTTCCCTGCACATGTACGCAGCCGTTTTGGACCGCGGCCAGGCTATTCGCTACCGCCAGACCGGAATCATTATGGGCATGAATACCTAACGGCACCGATACATTCTGCTTAACTTCACGAACAATTTCAGCAATCTCATTGGTGAGCGAACCGCCATTGGTGTCACAGAGAACCAGCACATCGGCGCCGGCACTTTCGGCAACTTTCAATGCTTCCAGCGCATAATCCGGATCATCCTTATAACCATCGAAAAAGTGTTCGGCATCGAAAATAACTTCTTTACCGTTTGCTTTCAAAAAGGCAACGCTCTCCCGAATCATATCCAGATTTTGCTGTTTAGTCACCCGCAGAGCTTTTTCCACATGAAAAACCCAGGTTTTACCAAACACCGATACGGCCGGGGTTTCCGCTTCCAGCAGAGCCAGAATATTCGGATCATCTTCCACCTTATTTTTCGCATGTTTCGTTGAACCAAACGCTACAATCTTTGCCTGTTTGAAGTGTACATCTTTCGCTTTCTTGAAAAACAGGACGTCCTTGGGATTTGAACCGGGCCAGCCGCCCTCGATATAATGAATCCCAAACTCATCCAGTTTTTTGGCAATATGCAGTTTATCTTCCAGCGAAAAGGATATACTTTCACTCTGGGAACCGTCCCGCAGAGTTGTATCGAACAATTTTACCATTGAGGTTTGCATCTTATTTTCCTTTTTTCAGCCAGGCCATCATACTGCGCAGCTGCTTACCGGTTTTTTCGATTTGCAATTCGCTATGTTCGCGACGCAGAGCATTCAGCGTCGGTCGCCCGGCCTGATTTTCCAATATCCATTCTTTGGCAAACCGGCCGTCCTGAACTTCCCTGAGAATGGCCCTCATCTCTTTTTTTACATCATCGTTGACCAGTCGCGGTCCCCGGGACATTCCGCCGTATTCCGCGGTATCACTGACCGAATAATACATCCCGGCGATACCACCCTCATAAAACAGGTCCACGATCAGTTTCATTTCATGCAGGCATTCAAAGTAAGCAATTTCCGGCTGGTAGCCAGCATCAACCAGGGTCTGAAAACCGGCTTTGATCAGTTCCGAAACACCGCCACAAAGCACTGCCTGTTCACCAAAGAGATCGGTCTCGGTTTCTTCTTTAAAGCTTGTCTCAATAATCCCGGCTCGCCCGGCACCAATCCCACAGGCGTGGGCCAGGGCCAGATCTTTGGCCTTGCCGGTGACATCCTGGTGAATGGCAATCAGCGACGGCACACCGGCGCCGATTTCATATTGCCGGCGGACCAGGTGACCGGGACCTTTCGGGGCTACCATATAGACATCCACATCTTTTGGAGGGACAACCTGCCCGAAATGAATATTAAAACCATGCGAAAAAACGAGTGCTTTGCCGGGTGTCAGGTTCTGTTTGATCTCTTCGGTATAAATGCGTTTCTGCAATTCATCGGGCACTAAAATCTGGATCACTTCGGCTTTGGCACTTGCCTCCGCTGCTGTGACTGGTTTAAAACCATGACTTTGGGCCAGTTTATAATTATCACTTCCTTCAACATCCGCAACAATCACGGTATATCCACTGTCCCGCAGGTTCTGGGCCTGGGCATGTCCCTGACTGCCATAACCGATAATCGCAATCGTTTTTTCCTTTAATATTTTCTGATCAGCATCGTTGTCATAATACATCTTAATCGCCATTTTTATTTTCTCCTTTTTTTGGTAATTGATATTCAGCCATTGCAAATTCTCCGCTACGTATATATTCCTGGATTCCATAAGGACGCACCATCTCGATAAAGCGGTCAATCTTTCGGGGTGTCCCGGCCAGTTCCATAATCACATGATCGGTAGCCACATCGATTGGATTGGCTTTAAACACCTGCATCAGATGAAATAGGTCGGTCCGGTTTTTTTCCTTTACCTCCAATTTTAGAATAATGTACTCCCGGACAATATAGTTGTCTTTATGAGAAATGTCCATTACCCGGACTGTATCGATGAGCTTATTCAATTGCTTAATGATCTGCTCGATATGTTCGTCGCTCTCCTCTACCACCAGACTGATTTTATAAACATTCGGATCTTCTGTCGGTGCACCGATTATGCTCTCGATGTTATAACCGCGCTGGGATAAAAGACCGGACACCCGGGCCAGAACACCTATGCTATTCAAGACGGTAACGATAATTGTATGTTTTTCCACCATTGTTAATCTCCCATCATCATATCGCTTAAGGGTTTTCCGGCCGAGACCATGGGAAACACATTCTCCTCACGGTTCACAAAAAATTCCATCAATACCGGTCCCTCTTCGGCTAATCCCTTCTTCAGAACCTCGTCAACTTCGGCTTTGGTTTTCGCCCGGTATCCGGCCATCCCGTTAGCTTCGGCCACTTTCACCAGGTCCGGCAGATACTGGGGTGGACAATTGCCGCTGGGTCCATGGCATTCATCAGGGCAATCAGTACCACGCTGAAGACATACCTGCGCATAGCGCTTATCCCAGAATAAATCTTGCCATTGACGAACCATACCCAAGAAAGCATTATTCAGCACAATGACTTTCACCGGAATCCGGTTGATCGCACAGGTGGCCAGCTCCTGAATATTCATCTGAATACCACCATCACCGGAAATGCAAACCACCTGAGTATCCGGGTTTGCAACCGCCGCGCCCATAGCCGCCGGAAGACCAAACCCCATTGTTCCAAGACCACCGGAGCTTAAAAATTTCCGCGGGTGTCGGTATTGACAGTACAGAGCCGACCACATTTGATGCTGACCGACATCAGTCACGATAATCGAATCATCATTTACAAACTCATTCAACCGCTCAATCACGTATTGCGGGTTGACGGAATCGTTCCCATTATTTTTGTAGCTCAACGGATATTTTTCTTTCCAGAATTCGGTGCGTTCATTCCAGGAATTTTTCGATCGCGGATTTACCTTTTCAATCAGTTGCTGTAAAACCGTTTTGGCGTCGCCGACTATGGGAATATCTGTTTTGACATTTTTCCCGATTTCCGCCGGATCAATGTCAATGTGGGCTACCGTTGCTTGAGTTGCAAAGGTATGTCGCGGACCGGTAATCCGGTCGTCAAAACGGACACCAACCGCTATCAACAGGTCACAATCCACTAAAGCCTTATTCGCAGCAACCCGTCCGTGCATCCCGGGCATTCCCAAAAAGCAGGGGTGATCAAAGGGCACCGAACCCAGTCCCATCAGCGTCACAACTACCGGGATTTGGGTTTTATCAATCAATTGCAACAGTTTATCTGTTGCGCCGGCACTAATAATGCCTCCGCCGGTATAGAGTAATGGTTTCTGGGCATGGGCAAGCGCATCGGCCAGTTTTTTCACCTGACCGTTATTGCCCTTATTCGCCGGTTTATAACCCGGCAGGCTAACTGTTTCCGGATAACTGTAATTCTTCAACTTTGCATTGGCCACATCGACCGGAATGTCAATCGATACCGGGCCCGGCCGGCCTGTTCGTGCAATATAGAAAGCCTCTTTAATAATCCGTGGCAAATCCCCGACATCTTTGACCAGGTAATTGTGCTTACAGATGGAGCGGGTCAATCCCACCATATCGGTTTCCTGAAAAGCATCAGTACCGATATTGCCGGTCGCAACCTGTCCGCTAATCACCACAATCGGCGACGAATCAAGTTTCGCGGTGGCAATGCCGGTAATGGTATTTGTTGCACCAGGCCCAGACGTTATCAGGCAAACGCCAACCTTCCCGGTAGAGCGGGCATAACCGTCGGCCGCGTGCGTGGCTCCCTGTTCATGCCGGGTTAGTAAAAACTTAATATCTTTGGTAGAGTAGAGGACATCAAAGATCGGAATGACAACACCGCCGGGATATCCGAAGATGGTATCAACACCCTCTCTTTTCAATCCATCTATTAATATTTCTGCTCCATTCATAATATCCTCATATTTATATATCAATTTTATAATTTTAATACGGCACCTTTACTGGCGGAGGAGGCCATTTTTGCATAGCGCCCCAGGACGCCGTAATCCACCCGCGGTTTGCGTGGTTTCCAGGTTTTTCTTCTCTGGGCCAATTCTTCCTCACTTACCATTATATTCAGTTTACCGGCGGGGATATCAATCGCAATGCGATCTCCGTCCCGAAGGAGTGCAATCGGCCCGCCATCCGCCGCCTCCGGCGCAATATGCCCGATGCAGGCGCCCCGGGTTCCGCCCGAAAAGCGTCCGTCGGTAATCAACGCCACACTTTCACCGAGTCCTTTGCCCATGATATAAGAAGTGGGCGACAGCATTTCCTGCATACCGGGACCGCCTTTCGGGCCTTCATAGCGGATCACCACCACATCACCGGCTTTGACCTTATCGTTCAGGATACCGTCACAGGCCTCTTCCTGGCTGTCAAAAATCACCGCCGGACCTTCGAATCGGCGCATCGATTCGGCCACACCTGCATACTTGACTACACTACCTTCCGGCGCCAGATTGCCACTCAGCACCGCCAGTCCCCCCGTATTACTATAGGCATTTTCCAAAGTATGAATAACTGCCTTGTCTTTAATCACCGCGTCTTTTATATTTTCCGATAATGTCTTTCCAGTTACTGTTTTACACTTGCCATGCAGTAATCCAGGCTCCCTTTGAACTTCGTTCAGGATTGCGCTGATACCGCCCGCCCGGTCTACATCTTCAATATGGTAATCACTGGACGGTGAGACTTTGCAGATGTTTTTCACCCGTTTGGAAATCTCGTCTATTCTTTTTAAATCATAATCAATCCCGGCTTCGGCGGCGACAGCGAGTGAATGTAACACGGTATTTGTTGAACCGCCCATGGCCATATCCAGCACCATCGCATTATCGATAGATTTCTGTGTAATAATATCCAAAGGTTTCAGGTCCTCGTTAACCATTTCTACGATGCGGCGGCCGGCCTGACAATACAGATCCTGACGCCGTTCATCCTCGGCAAGAATTGTCCCGTTTCCAGGCAATGCAATCCCAATCGCTTCGCAGAGGCAATTCATGGAATTCGCCGTAAACATTCCGGAACAGCTGCCCCAACCGGGACAGGCGTTTTCTTCAATGTCGGCCAGTTCAGATTCCGTTATTTTACCTTCCTGAAAAGCACCCACAGCTTCAAACACGGAAATGAGATCAACGGTTTTACCAGTCGAAGTTTTTCCGGCTCGCATGGGACCGCCGGAAACGAAGATGGTCGGAATATTGACCCGGGCAGCTGCCATCAGCATCCCGGGAATAATCTTGTCGCAATTCGGAATACAGACCAGGGCGTCAAAGCAGTGCGCCCGCAGCATGGTTTCTACGGAATCGGCGATAATTTCCCGGCTGACTAGACTGTAACGCATCCCCATGTGCCCCATGGCAATTCCATCGCAAACCGCAATCGTATTAAATTCAAAAGGTAATCCGCCGGCGTTGTAAACGGCGTCTTTGACGATTTTTCCGACGGAATCGAGTTTGACGTGTCCCGGAACAATATCTGCATAGGAATTTGCAATGGCAATAAAGGGCCGGTCAAAATCCGCCCGCTTTTTTCCGGTGGCGCTCAGCAACGCTCTGTGGGGCGCTCTCTCCAATCCTTTTTTTACCTGATCACTTCGCATATCCCTTCCTTTTGGGTTAATAAAAAACCCCTTCCGTTTCGGGAAGGGGTTTTAAAAATTTTCTTTTCTCTGGAATTTAAATTACCCCTTCCCTCCTGTCTACAAGCAGAATAATCAGGCTAATCCAAAGAATAATATGGTCTATGTGGCGGTTGAAATTCATTTCATTAATTATTCAAATTGTTAGTGTCGATATTAACCGATTTTTATTTAAGTGTCAATTAATTTTTTAAATTTCACTGTTTTTTTTCTAAATATATTCCAAATCTCGTCTATTATTAATACTTTTAAGGGATACTTGAATACAAAAAGAGAAAGTTTTATGCACAGATTTTTACTCATTCTAAGTTTGTTTAGTCTCTCAGTCGCTCTGTATGCAGAAACCTATAAAAAAGTGCAGATATATTTTTCCAGCCGCACAGAACTAATGGAGATTTTGCGATCGGACCTGGATATCGATCATACCGAAATCAGCCCGGACAATTCAATTATCGTCTTTCTCAGCTCGGCTGAATATCTGCGATTACAGCAGCTTGGACATCGCCATAAGGTATTAATTGACGATTGGGACGCCTATTACAAAAACCTTAAAAAATTAACCCCAGAAGAAAAACAGGTTCAATTGGAAAAAACCGAACAAAAATATGGCGTGACCGGGTTCAAATTCGGATCCATGGGCGGATTTTACACGTTTGATGAAATCGTCGCTGAACTGGATTCCATGCGAGCAAATTACCCGGATTTAATCAGTGAAAAATTTACAATCGGAAAAAGTCACGAAGGACGTGAACTCTGGATGGCAAAGATTTCCGACAATCCCGGCCAGGACGAAGACGAAGCACAGGTCTGTTTTGACGCCTTGCTTCACGCCCGGGAAGGCGCTTCAATGGCAACCGTCATGTATTTCATGTATT
>JAHIOG010000164.1 GCA_018895675.1 bacterium | reverse complement strand
TACTCAAGCAATTCAGGTTCTGGATTTCGCCGCAAACATTTGACAATCTGGTACTTACCTGGTTTACTTTGAGTGTCGTCACTGCTCTGTTGGTGTTTTTTATCGGGATTCTGCTTCAATTTCTTAAAAGAGATAACCGCCTGACTTTTTATTTTTGGTATCATGTCATTTTAAGCTCGAGTCTTCTGTTTGCCACTATTTTCTTCCAGCTCTGGCATGGAAACAGTGAAACGCTCTTATTATCGTGGATTGCAATTCTGATCTTAACAAATATCATAACCTTTAGCGTCACTGCGGTATTTTTCTATATCCATTTTACTATCAGACATAATTTTCTGCCATTTGTGCTTGGTGTGCTTGCCGCGACTACAGCATTTAACTGGTTTTATTTAAGTCTGATCGGAAAAATTTCAATCTTCTGATAAATTTACTGAAAAGATAAATTCATTTATCTTTAGATGATAGACAATATTATAAAACGTACGCCCCTGGCGTTCCTGGTACTCTGGTATTTTCTCGGTATACTGTCAGATCGGTATCTGCCAATTAATTATGTAATCTGGTCGGTTGGAGTTTCGGTTTCAATTATCCTGAGTTACATATTATCTGAAAAACCATATTCGTTAGTACTTATTCTATTTATGATATTTGGAATCGGTGGTGTAAATCATCAATTGCGATCCGCGATAAGCTCCGACCACTTCAGTAACTATATTGATGAAAGGGAGGATAGTTTAATTGTAATGGTCGAAACGGCTGAGGCAGGCGCTGAAGGCGCTCAAAAAATCGTTGCAAATCATGTTCGCATTAAAAGGGATCAATGGATAGAATATCAGGGAAAAATACTGCTGAAAGTCAAGGATAGTCAACGCCGGTATTTTTACGGTGATGAATTGAGGTTATTTACGACATTGCGTATGCCTATGGGCAGACGAAATCCGGGTGAATTTGATTATAAACAATATCTGATAAATCATCACATCTTTGCGATCGGATATTTGCAGGAGAAAGATATAACCATTTCAAAACCGCGATCGATGTATTCATTACGCCGAACGGCAAATATCCTGAAATACAGAATTCAGGATCTGATTGCCATATCGGTAAAAGGAGAACAAGGCGCTATTTTAAAGGCATTGTTGGTTGGCGTCCGCAGTGAGATAGATGACGATACCGAGCAGGCATTTATTGATTCAGGCGTCATTCATGTGCTTGCAGTCTCCGGATTACATGTGGGGTATGTGGCTCTGGTCTTCTGGGTAATTTTCGGGTTTTTAAGACTTCCGCTAAAACCCAAAGTGATTCTGACTATTCTGGCATTGAGCGCCTATGTTCTTGTTGTGGATATCAAACCATCGGTTTTGCGGGCAGTTATCATGGCGTCCATGATCTTGATTGCCAAAGGATGGGAAAAACAGGTTAATGTGTATAATTCATTGGCTGCCGCGGCGTTCATCCAGACATTAATAGATCCCCTGCAACTCTTCGATATGGGATTTCAATTGTCTTTTACGGCGGTTTTTTCGATTGTTTTTATTTATCGTCGGTTAGAAGTGATGCTGCCGGATAAATTACACCCAAAGTCAGTGTCAGTGAATTTTTTAAAGAAAATATACCAACTGTTTCTGGTCTCTCTATCTGCGTTGTTGGGGACACTGCCGATAACCGTCTATTATTTCCATCGTATTCCTATTATTTCGCTATTATCCAATATTATTGTAATACCACTGATCAGTATAATAGGCGCGCTGGGATTTACCCAAATAATCCTTGGTTTTTGCTGGCAGGGATTTAACGTGGCGTACGGTGAGGTGGAAACGCTTCTGATCGGATTCATGCAGCGAATTATTCAATCTATTTCCCAAATACCATTCGCGTATATTCAGGTGCCCCAAATATCACTGCTGACTCTGATCTTGCTATATGTCCTGATACTTGCATTGCTGAATTTTAACAACCGGAAAGTACAAAAAGTGACAATAATTGGATTGTTGGTTGCAGCGAATATCTATATCTGGTCGGCTATTGCCGGATCATCTCAAATGACGATTACTTTCCTGGATGTCGGTCAGGGCGACGCAGCAGTTGTCGAATTACCGTCAAAAAAGACAATTCTAATAGATGCGGCGGATCGTAACTATAGACGGGACTATGGGAAGCTGGTAGTCTGTCCCTATTTAGAGCGGCGCGGCATACGGAAGATCGATGTACTGATTCTCAGTCATCCCCATAATGATCATATCGGCGGGGCGCCATATATTTTAAGACATTTGGATGTAGGTCAAATATGGGAAAGTGGTTTGCAAGCCCGATCACGGGTGTACAGGGAAATACATCATCTTGCCGATTCGTTGAAAATACCGATCATTACCCCTGAATCGGGCGAAATCGCCTCACTTTCAGATGAAATAAAATTGCTTTTTCTGCATCCGTCAGAACGTTTTCTGGAGCGTCATCAGCGGAATTATAATGATGCTTCGCTAGTGTGTAAACTCTGCTATAATGATGTGAGTGTATTATTCACCGGTGATGCCGAAAAAGAATCCGAGAAATATTTATGTCTTTGGAATGATGAACTCAAATCGACGATACTGAAAGTTCCTCATCATGGAAGTAATACATCCTCCGCGTCACCCTATGTTAATCTTATCGATCCTGAAATTGCAATAATATCAGTCGGAAGTAGAAATAAATTCAATCATCCGTCTTCATCAACGCTTGAACGATATAAAAGTATGAGGACAAGACTGTATCGAACGGATATAAATCGCGCTGTTCAAATCACTACGAACGGTAAAATTGTAAAAGTCAACAATTGGGAATAAGTTACAGACCGGAGTGGTTGTTTGAATTAGTTATTAGTATTGTGGAGATTAATCCTATCACGTACTTTATAACTTGCTATATTTTTACTGATTATAATTATAGATGGAGTAAAGAATGGAGCGTATTTCAATAGACATTGATGACTTTATAGCCAGATCCCACCATTTATGGCTCAAACAATGGCTTTTATTGACCAGCGGTGATTTTAAAAAGAATGATTTCAACTGCATGACCGTTGCCTGGGGAAGTATCGGCGCTATGTGGTCAATGCCATTTGTGCAGGTAGTCGTCAGACCGACTCGCTATACCCATCAGTTTATGGAAAAATATTCTACGTTCACGTTAGCGGCATTTAGTGAAAAACATCGTGCTGATCTGCAATTATTAGGCTCGAAATCAGGCAGAGATGGTGATAAACTTTCTTTAACGAGTCTTACAGCAATTGCATCTGAAACGATTGAAGCGCCGGGTTATGCGGAAGCCGAACTGATCATTGAATGTCGTAAAATTTATACCGATGTATTTAAACCTCAGAACTTACTGGATGCCGCCATCGATAAAAATTATCCCAAAAAGGATTATCATACCGTTTACTTTGGCGGAATAGAGAGGATTTTTGGAACAGAATTATATCGTTTTTCAAAAGATAATTAAAAGGTATTTAATTAAAGCGATAACACACCCCGTCCGGCAGCTGCCGGACACCCCTCTTATTAGAGGGGAATATTAAAATCCCCCTTAGTAAAGGGGGAATAAAAGGGGGATGTTCTGTTGAATTTTAAAGATTTATTTATATACGAAACTTAAATTATTAACATTCCGCAATTGAACGAGGAAAATTCATGAAAATTCACGAGTACCAGGCAAAAGAGATTTTAAGGGAATTTAACGTACGGGTGCCAAACGGTGTGCCGGCGTTTTCCAAGGAAGAAGCATTGCAGGCTGCCGAGAGAATTGGGTTTCCCTGTGTCATCAAGGCTCAGATACATGCCGGCGGCAGAGGCAAAGGCGGCGGCGTAAAAGTCAGCAAATCCGTTGCCGACGCGAAAGAGATAATCGATAAGATTTTTGGGAATCCATTAATTACAGTGCAAACCGGACCCCAGGGAAAGATTGTGAATCGGTTGCTAATCGAAGAGGCGGTTGATATTCAGCGGGAACTCTATATCGGTATTGTCATTGACCGTAAAACCGCTCAACCGGTAATAATGGCTTCAACAAAGGGTGGAATGGAAATTGAAGAAGTTGCCAGGACAACACCTGAAAAGATTTTTAAAGAGTATGCCCTTCCGGGATTTGGCATGCAGAATTTTCAGTATAACCGGCTTGTGTCTGCCCTGAAGTTAGAAGGCGAATCCGCAAAAAACGGTGTAAAATTTCTACGGTCGTTGTACAATGTTTTTCGGCGAACCGATGCT
>JAHIOG010000163.1 GCA_018895675.1 bacterium | reverse complement strand
TTCTCATATTGTTGTTGAAGTTTTTTCTTTGCAAATTCCGAGTAATGTGCAAGATAATTTCTTAGTTTGTAAGCCATTTGATTCTTTTTAATTTGTTCATTAGTCAACTTATCAAACAAATTGTAATTGTTCGCTATAAAACTCCTGAAAAAACGCTTTGATTTTTCTATATCTTGAAAACTCCTATAAGAATCTGAGAATAATATTGCCTTGATAAGCTGACGATTCAACTTTTGGCTAGACGGTAATTCTAAATATTCTCTTAATTTACTCTGATCCAGTTCAATTAAAAAAATTACTTCTGCCTCAAGAAACCTTTCCCAATAAGCACAGGCTCTCAACAATAATCCTTCAATAATTATTGTTTTTTCTTTAACACTAAAAGAGGTTGAATTTCTTTCTATTAACCTTAATCCATATTTGATAATCTCTTCGATATTTTTTTCCAACAGTTTATGATTTTCTAAAATTACTCTTAAAGACATTTGTTCTCCACTCAAGGCAACCAAGTATTGATGGCTTTCATATTATTAACCTGCCAATAAACACCTTTTTAAAATATCTAAGTTTAGAAAAAATTGGTCCATGTAGCCATTTTTCATCTGATCACTAACTGTACATTTACAAGTAAACCCAGGAGATATGCTATTTCCCCAAAAGTACAAAATCGGGAGTATATTTTTGCCGTCTTGGATCATTTCGTATAAATATTACGTAATGATAGTCAAGAAGGCAAGGGAAACATGCCCATCTCAAATCTCACTACTCTCTCTTGAATCTGGATACTGGATTCTGATTTTGCATTACTCCAACACTCCATTACTCCAATACCCGATCCCGTTAGATTTGGATTGTGAAAGAAAGATTGGAGATTGAAATTGGAAATTGACACTCGATTCTCACATCTATCCCAGCTTCTTTTTCCACGGCTTAATCCAAAATCCCGATAACTTATTATTGCCATCCATGACGACTCTGATTTCTATAGGTTTACCCGATTCAAAATCCCCGATGAAACGGTAGATCACAGAATAAGGCCCGTCGGTGGGTTTCCAGGTTTCGGCATATTTCAGGGAGATAAAGTCACCGAATTGACCTTTTATAGATTCATAAGCCTCTTCCTGTACTTCCGGCGTCAGTCCTCTTTGCATCATCCGGGTCGCTTCATCGCGCAGTTGGTGGTAATCGCCTGTTTTCATGCCGGTCATCAATTTTACCGCGATATCTTCGGCAAGTAATTTTTGTTCCCGGTTGACATCTGCTTCATCCAGTTTGGAATATTTCGAATCACAGCCAGCCAGTAGAACCAGGATTAAAAGAAGAACCGGAGCGTTTTTAAATGCAATCGTAAAATTCATTTTAGTTTTCATATAATGCCCCTTACGATGAAATTAAATGTTCCTTAAATGTCGAATCTATCTATCTTTTTTAGCAATTTCTTCTCTTCAGATTTCAATTTCCGCTCGATCTTCTTAACGTCTTCAGAGGGCGGCAGCTCTTCGGGCTTGATATTTCGTTCGCCCAGAAGATTGCGTCAATTTTCGCCTGGCGCTCAGCCTTTCCACATCCGCCAACCGTTTTTCGATAATTTCCTGTTTGCGCGTCTGGACGGCAAAGTAGGTTTGCGCAAAGGCGATCGGGTCTTTGGATGGATCACCGTTTTGGGCAATCAGGTAGCAGGCATATCGTGAGAGAGCAATGTCCTCGATTTCACGCTTTGCTCCAGATCCAAGCTGAACCATTTTCGTGATATCAAGAAAATGGTCTTTCACGTTGTATCCTGAGTTTGTACACGCGTCTTGGGCTTTACTAATTACTTTCTGAAAATTCTCCCATCTTGCATATCCAAGCGCCCCTTGCAGGTCGCGGGCAAGCCAGAATTCAACATGGGATTCCGTATCCATCTGCACAAGCTGTTCAAATCTGGAACGCAGCTTAACGATGATCTCTTGTTTCATATTACAATTCCTTTTATTGGTTTCAGTATTCTATCACAACTTAAAGAAATCCTATTCAGGGACGATATTCACAAATATAGAATTACCCAAATAATGTAAAATCAATGCCTGATTTCCGCCGAATAGATTCATTTCGTATAGATATTACGTAATGACAGTCAAGAAGGCAAGGGAAACATTTCCTTCGCACTACTCACTCTTGTGTCTTGATACTTTACACAGGATACTTGTTCAGCCGGTTCAGAACTTCAATCCGGAAAATAGGAAAATATTACAAAAAGCGGAGATGAATTATCCCCGCTTTTTCAAAAATCACCATAGGAAGAGAGTTTATCGTTTCACGCGATATGGAAATGCCCAGTAGGTGGAATTCAGCGGCGCATCTGTATCAAAG
>JAHIOG010000162.1 GCA_018895675.1 bacterium | reverse complement strand
TTCATCTTCACTTCGTTACGCTGAACGAGCATAGATTTCTCAAACAATCTCTTTTTAGACTTAGCTAAATCCGGATAATAAAGCACAGAAGTGTACCCCGAGTAGGGCTCCCTAAACGGGGTCTCCTCGAGAGAAGCTGCGACCGTTCAAGTTCAGCCTTCGGCACAATAAAATAACCCTCAATCAGAAAATGACTGAGGGTTTTTCTATTTGATTATTATTGATGGGATTGTAAAAACCAATCTCCGTATGCGGCATCCGTTTACCAATTATCTTACGAATTAATTCGTGGGCTGTCTCAAAATACTTTGCAGATCAAATCGAAATGCATCCGGTGGAAGTTGCCGAACGAGCAACGGAAACGTTTTTTGTTCAACTGAAGGTGTCAAATGGAGTAATGAGAAAAGTGAAGTAGAAAGTTCAATGGAATGTCTGTTTTGCGGACTTCGCATCCTTGGCGGGCTTTGCGAGATATTTTTCCATTAATTCTGTAGCAGACTTTGCGAAGACTGTTTCAGAGTACTTCGAGCAGTCTTCTCTTGAAATAAAAATTTACTAAGGGAAGACCAAGGACTTTTTCCGTAAAAACGATAAGCCCCGCTCAGACCTCGCTGATCAACTTATCGAACTCTTCTACCGGTATTGCCTGAGACGTGACGAATGCGATGCCTGTGGCTTTGCACAAGGCGACGGAAGCCTTCATCGCCTGTCCCGCATCCGGGAAGTCTACGATAAATACTAAATCCTTCTCTCCCAGCAGAGCATACATCGATTTTACTTCACCACCGAACTTTTTAATCAGGCTAACACCCTTGTCTGTGCGGTCGGCGCTCATTCCTTTTAACGCCTCAAGGGAGTATTTTCCGTACATCATAAATGTTGCCATGACAATCCCTCCTTCTAAGGTTAATGATGAACACTTTGACGGTCAACTAATGGAAATTTTTCCATTCCATCAACGGTCCGGCAGGTAAAATATTCCACACACCGCCAAAATATTTAATTATATAAGGATAATGTTTTAATTGGATTCGCATGACTCTAATATACGCACATAATGCACGTATTTCAAGGTATATTTAGAGTTACAGTATGATTATTTAAGCCTGTTCCGATATGATAGATGATGAAGCAACTCTGCCTGCTTCTTCATTATCATGATTATTCGTATGGATTCGCTTCAATTTGATCGACAATTTTAGTGGCTTCATCTTCAGTGTCGGTCATCCTGCGGAAATTGCCGAACCTCCATCGGAAGCGTTTTTTATTCGACGGAAGTTGTCAAATGGAGTAATGAGAAAAGTGAAAGGTGAAAGGTGAAGTAGAAAAGTGAAAAGTGAAAAGTGAAAGGTGAAAGGGAAAAGGTGAAAAGATAAAAGGGAAAAGGGAAAGGTGAAAGTGATGCGGTAGCGGGCCTGGCGGGAAAGGGAATTCAATCAAACCACGAATTACACGAATGTGGGAATCGGAGTGATGGAGTATTGGAGTAATGGGGAAATTGAGAAGGAAAAAGGGGAAAGGTATAAGGTAAAAGTGGAAAATGGAAACTTGAAATTAGAAATTAGAAATTGGAAATTGAAATAATCCTTTGTTGTTTTTGCTAGAAATCTTCCGGTCTTATTTGCCGAGGGCTTTGAGCGCTTTGGAGAAACTGAAGGCGGCTTTGATCTCGGGCTGGTCTTTGAATACCCGCCTGGCTACCTTGCAGATCGCCATGATCTCGTTATAGATGGCGTTGAATTCGGTGATGGCTTCGGAACTGTCGCCAATGGTCGCGGACTTGAGGGCTTCCTGCCGTATATTGGCTTGGTTCAAAGCGTCAGCTGCGGCGACAAGATCGTCGAGGAGTGTGGCGGCGATACCTTTCGCGGTGATTTCGGTTTTGAGTTCATCCATAAGATTCTGACGGATTTGCATAGGAAGGTTGATTAATGCCTCCTGTTTGTTTTTTTGTGCTTTGCGATAATAGCTGTCGAAACCGAGATGGTAGAGCAGTTCGGCATAACGCGCCTTATCGAAATTGATCTCCAATTGGGTCTTCAGTAAACCCAGTTTTTCCAGGGCGTCCTTCTGCAGGGCCAGCAGATCGCGGGTGGCGTCACGCAGACCGGCGCGGTAATCGATACCGATGTATTTATTACCGGCTTCGTCGATGCGATTCTTGAGATCGTCGCCATAGGGATCGGCCCAGCTGCTCTGAACAGCAACGAGGGGTTCTTTGTTCGCCAAGAAACTCTCATCGATGGTGGCAGATACGACGAGACATTTCATGTCGCTGCAATTGTAAGCACGTGAGACTGTCATAATACCTCCAGGGTTTGGGGTTATGGACCGGGCTGTGCCGGTCCGGGTTTTTCATAGTTTTGTCGATTAGGGATTGATTTTATTGGATCGGGAAAAATACCGTTTACGCAAAATATTTTATACCCCCGTAATTTAAGACTGTCTGCAACGAGGTAAATCTCTGTTTAGTGCAAATAATTGTTGTTTTTAATCTAAAAGTGTATGATGGTTATGGCCTTTTATGTCAATATGATTTGATAATACCTATAAGTTCTTCGGGATCGTAGACTTTCAGAGAAGCGTATTTAAAATCTTTTCCATTTCGGGTTACAATTCCATCAATATAGCTCAGACTTGCAGATTCATGTAATACTGCATCTTCAAAATCACTGATTTTATGACTGCATGCAGATTCAAATACTGATTTATTTAATACGGTCAATTCAAAAATATTTAGAATGTTTTTTATTAGTTTCTTTGCCTCATTTGCTCCTTTTACTTTTGAAACTAAATAACCAATAGTTGTGATTGTTGTTAGACAAAGATAGCCTTCAATATTTCCTTGTTCAAGCTCAGATAATAAGTAAGTAGCTGCAGTGTAATATGGTTTACGAAGAAGTAGTACATCCAATATTACATTTGTATCAAATAGGATCTTCATAAATATTTACCTTCAAGGTATTTCTTATAATCAGACTCATCAATGTTTGAATCAGCAAGAGCACCATACAAAGACTTA
>JAHIOG010000161.1 GCA_018895675.1 bacterium | reverse complement strand
TTTTTTTGTAAAAGTTTTTTGCATGATAAATGATCATTATTCAAATCAAATCAGATACTTGATACTTGATAATTGTTTTTTTCTTATCCAGTATCCAGCAACCAGAATCGCCAGGACTGGAACAACCTATTCATTTTTCACTTTTAACTCTTTTCCTTTTTAGCTCTGCCTGCCCGGTAACGAAGTGTACAGGGGTTTATCCAGGTTAGGATGTAATAAATGTATTGAATGATCGTTGATGTTCACTTTGCAATAATGATTTTTGAGCGCTAACTTGACGGCGTGAAAGAAATTACTCGTAAAGATATAGAACTCATGGCGCCGGTTGGATCCTATGAATCCCTGCAGGCGGCGATTCAGGGCGGCGCTGATGCGGTTTATTTTGGCGTCGATAAACTCAATATGCGGTCGAGGTCTTCAAAGAATTTTACGTCGGCAGATTTAAAAAAGATTGTCGATATAGCGGCTAATAGGGGAATTAAAACCTATCTGACATTGAATACAGTGATGTACGATAGCGATATGGATATGATGCGAAAAATTGTTGATGAAGCCAAAGTTAGCGGCGTTGATGCGATTATTGCTTCCGATCCTGCCGTATTCGATTACGTTCAACAACAGGGGTTGGCGGTACACTTGTCAACACAAGCAAATGTCAGCAATATTGAGTCGGTACGATATTACTCCCGGATTGCCGATGTTATTGTTCTAGCCAGGGAACTGACACTCGACCAGGTAAAAGAAATATCAGAAGCGATTCAGAAAGAACACATTACCGGGCATTCCGGTGAACTTGTCCGGATTGAGATGTTTGTCCATGGCGCATTGTGCATGGCGATTTCCGGCAAGTGCTATTTGTCTTTACACCAAACGAATTATTCCGCCAACCGCGGAGCGTGTTTGCAAATATGCCGCCGATCTTATACAGTCAGAGATACGGATACCGGTGACGAACTTGAAATCGAAAACGAACACATTATGTCTCCCAAAGACCTGCTGACGATTCATTTTCTTGATAAAATATTGGGTGCGGGAGTTACAGTTCTGAAGATTGAAGGCAGAGCCCGATCTCCGGAATATGTGTACACCGTTAGCCAATGTTATTCGGACGCCATCGATTCTATCTTGACCGGAACGTATTCAAAAGAAAAAGTTGAAAGCTGGATTGAACGTCTAAAAGCAGTATTTAACCGTGGTTTCTGGGATGGATATTATCTCGGACAACGTTTGGGAGAATGGAGCGACCGCTATGGCTCAAGAGCTACTCGGCGAAAAATCTATATTGGCAAAGGTGTTAACTATTTTCGGAAAGCTAAGGTTGCAGAATTTTTATTAGAAACAAAAACATTGAAAAAAGGTGATCGGATACTGATAACAGGTCCGACGACCGGTGTGATCGAATCTGTTGTAGATGAAATACGCGTCGATGATAATCCTGTTTTAGAAGCAAAAAAGGGCGCTCGGATCACGATCACCCTGCCGACAGTTATCCGCGCATCCGATAAATTATATAAACTCATAGATGTAACGGTTTGACTATGTTTAGTGCGGGATTAAACTGCACTTCACTTTCAAATTGCCATAATGTTTATCTATTTTCATTAAATTTCAAATTATTGCTGAAACCTGCATTAAATATAGCCTTTGTGATCTTCTGGTATTTATCTCTAATTTTTAACCAATCAATTTAAGAACAAGGAACACCGATTAACGATTTTTGATTTACCCTGTTGAATGTAGTAAACTATTCCACTGGGTGAATTTGAGAATAATGATTTTTTCATTGCTTCAGATTTTTTTGAGCAGTTTCAACACTTTTTACAAAAATCGAAACCAATCGTTCTTCCCTGCCTTTGCCGAAACGGCTACGTGCCCGCCTGCCAAAGTGCAACGGCGGACAGGCAGGCAGGTAAATCAAATTTATTCATTCTGAATTCAATTTCTTAAATCTTAAGTCGTTAATCCCTGCCTGCGGCAGGCAGGCTTGTTCGATATTCAATTTATGCCCTTTTTTTCT
>JAHIOG010000160.1 GCA_018895675.1 bacterium | reverse complement strand
TTTTCTGCAAACTCAAAGAATTTTGGAAACAGATGGATTTCCAAAACTTTTGAAATGATTTTCGTGTCGCTGGAAATTGTATAGATATTCTGAAAAATGTCGATGAATCCTTTTATTGTCCATTGTTTATCGGGGGTAGAAACGTACTTGGTTAGGGTGCCTGCAAAGTCCTTCAAGTGCTTTGAAAATTGCTGTTTTAATTTCTTAATTTCTGATTTTTTCATTCAATTTCACAATATTTAATTCAGTGTCCAAAGTTAGCCATTATTCTTCATTTTTATTTGCCCCTTTTTGCATATAGTGTTTCTGATGTAAAAGAAGTCCGCCGAAGGCGGATTTGTACGAAGTGAAATGGAGTCTTTTACATCATGTTAGCCGATGTTGAGCCATTTTTAAAAATGAAGACTCTAACAAATTTTAACTTTCATTCCTCCTTTTTCCATATTTATGCAAAATGCCTTTATTTCTTCTCTTGCTCTTATTACATCTGGAGTTTGTAAAAAATCAGGAGGATTAGTTAAAACAAAAACAAACCGGTTTGTCGCTTTAACAGCTCTCCAATCTTCTATTTCAAGTACAGCATTTGACTTTTTGGCAGCGCCCACACCAATATCTTCCTTAAATTTGGTCCAATCCGCGGCTATTATTAGTCTAGGATTCCAGCTATCTAGCAGTGCCTTTCGCACTAGTTCTCTTTTAAATAAACGATTTGAAGTATCCAAAACACTTACCATAGGACCTTCTTCAAAAGAGATAGCTGCAGCCGCTAGTATAATTTGATTGGCTTGAATTGGCCTTAAGGACGTCTCAAGATTGTCAATATCGTATGTTGCCCCATAGATTGGATCAATTTTCCCCGAGAGGAGAAAACAGTTAAATCCTTCAACAGGAGGAACTACTGATATCGCGGCTAATAAATTGTTGGTATAAACTGTAAGATGCTTTTTATGTAATAAATGAGGAATCTGATCAACTGTGGTTCCAGAATTTACAATTATCGTATCCTTCTCTTGAATATATTCGGAAGCTATTGTGCTTGCGATAAGAACCTTATCTGCTCTTTGAATAGATAACTTTCCCCAAAACTTTGCCTCCCTGGCCAAAGCCGTTAAAAATAAATTTGGTGAGAAAAGAATCGGCCCTTCACAAATTCTGTCTACATTCTGCCTAAGGAGTTTTATATCATCCTTGAGAGTGTCGAGAGAACGTAGAACATTGTTAATCAGAAACAAAATTATTCCAATAAAAATGCCTAATAGGCCAATGATTATGCCAATCCATCCAATTTCTTGCATTTGTCTTTCCCCTTTTTTAAATTTATAATTACCTTATAATTTAACTCAATTTCGGCTAACGGTAGTATATATCTAAGAGTAGACATATATTTACTTCCCAAAGGGATCTTCGATTAGATTTTGCATTGTGGTAGATATATGCTGCTGATTTGGGAGTATATGTCTACCTTTATTCGAATACTTAAATATTACGGGGCGTGTGTTTATCACTTATAACTCCAGGTTTTCAATTGGACTTTTGATTTTCTTTACTCCCTTATTCGTAATATGCGTCGCGGTTCGGGTGCAAATAATTTTCATAGCGAACGTTATATATTTTGGGCGATATAATCAAGTTTAAATTGGCATTGGATAACGTATCGCTTGTAATCTGTTGCATTTCCCTCATTTATAGTTCAATACATCCATAATCTCTGGTCTTCAGCATTTTATTCACTTCATCCTTATCAAAATGCTCATTTTTATGGCACACAACGTTTTGCAATATGGCATGAAGCGGATTGCGAGTGATTTCGCATCAAACCGTGACAATGCTGAAACGGGTGTAAAACGCTCCAAATATGCACTTCACCGCTTTTTGCTATATTGCGTGTTATGGGCTGGGCATTATTCATTTTAAAGCACCTTTAAATCAATTATGAAAAGGTATGGTTATTATTTTAATTTATCTAATATTTGATTATTGACGTCTAACTTTAAAGGATTTATTTTATCACCCCAATAAACAGTTGTATGTGGGAATGGTATTTCGATATTATGCTGGTCGAAAGCATATTTTAGGCGTTTTCTGTATTCTCGACCTACTGCCCATTGTTGAATTGGTTTAGTTTTTAAACGGGCTTTAATAATAATTGCACTATCCGCAAACTTGTCTAAGCCAAATATCTCCATTGGTTCAATAATTTTATCGTTAAATTCCGGATCATTTTGTAGTTCGTCTCCAACTTGTTTCATTAAATCCATCACCACTTGTGGATTTTCTTTATAGGCAACACCAATATCAAATACCATTGCAGACCAATCTTTTGTCATATTTGATATGTTACTAATTTTGCCATTTTGAAAAATATGTACAACTCCGGAAAAATCACGAAGGGTAGTAGTTCTAAGCTCTATCTTTTCAACCAATCCGCCTGTTCCATTTATTATTGCTACATCACCAGAACGAATATGATTTTCAAGAATGATAAAAAATCCGGAAATAAAATCCCTTACCAGTTCTTGTGCTCCAAAACCAACAGCCAATCCAATGATACCAGCACCTGCCAATATTGGGGCAATATTTATACCGAATTTTTGCAGTATAATCATTATAAATATTATCCAGAGAATAATTTTTATTAAACCATGAATAATAGATGTTAGGGTATGAATCCTTTTTCCTGCTTCAACTGTGTCTACCTTATCATTCTTATCAGCACGGTTTAAAAGAGTTCTTTTTAACTTTTTAAGAGAAAAACCAACTATTTTAAATGCTAAAAAAAATAGCACTAACGCAATTAATAATCCCGGCAGTTCATTAATTAGCCAGTTTTGGCCGTTTTTGAAAAGTTCTGTCCAAAAGGTGGACTCTAAAATTTGTTCCATAATTATTTATTCCTGTTTTATTATTATTAGTTCATTCATTTTGCCTTGGCCATAACGTTTTGCGGATAAAAGAAGTCCCGCTTTGGCGGGATTTGGGGAAATCTTTGATTTCCCTTTTATCCGCTGTTAGGCGAAGGTGAAACGTTGTTACCTTACTTCATCAGGATCAGTTTCTTTGTTGCCCGATAATTACCTATGTTCAGTCGATAGAAGTAAATACCTGAACTAATTTCTTTCGAATTCCAGACAACTGCATAACCACCAGCAACCTTGTAATCATTAACAAGAGTTTCAACCAATTGACCGCTTATGTTATAAATTTGTATTTTCACATTACATGTTTTAGATATAGAATATCTGATTGTAGTTGCCGAGTTGAATGGGTTTGGATAATTTTGATATAATCTAAAAGAATTTGTTGTAACATCAGAATAATCCTCTTCAATTCCGGTCATGTGGTCAAAGTAAAAAGCTCCCATATCAGCAACTGTGCTATCAGGGTCAAAGGGAGAAGCAGTATCACCTGCATCTATAC
>JAHIOG010000159.1 GCA_018895675.1 bacterium | reverse complement strand
AGGGAAATGGAGTGTTGGAGTAATGGAGTAATGGAGTGTTGGAGTAATGGAGTGTTGGAGTAATGGAGTGTTGGAGTAATGGAGTGTTGGAGTAGTGGAGTGTTGATCTGTATGAAAGGAATATTTTTAGAGTAACATGTCATTACGCAGGAACAATGGCTGCGGAAATGCCTGCCAGATAACCCGTTGAGAACGCCGCCTGTAAATTATACCCGCCGGTATCGGCGTCGATATCGAGTACTTCCCCCGCAAAATAGAGATTATTTATGATTCTCGATTCCATTGTTTTTGAATGAACTTCCCGTAGATCGATTCCACCGGATGTAATAATAGCTTCGTCAATGGGGCGGTGACCTGTAACCGGGAAATGAAAATCCTTTAACCAGAGTCGCAGGTGTTTGCGCTCATAGCCGGTGATTTGACTGCCGGGCTTTTGAGCGGGAATTTTTAATTGCTGCATACAAACAGGAATCAATTGAGATGGCAGTAGTTTTTTGAGGATATTGTAAAAAGACATATTTGGAAACTGATGGAAATCCCGGAGCAGTCTTCGGTCCAGTTGCAGATGATCGAGAGCCGGTTTTAAATCAATGGAAAGTTGAATCGATTTTTTATGTTTTATGGCTTCTACTACAATTTTACTGAGTGTCAGGATAATCGGTCCGGTTACTCCAAAATCGGTAAAGGACATTTCTCCAAATTCCCGGCTTGTTTTTTTTCTGTCAATCCAGACAGAAGCGTTGACATTTTTTAGATTTAAACCGTCAATTTTTACAAAAAACGGGGCGTCAATTTCAAGGGGGACAAGGGATGGTTGAGGTTTGATAATGCGGTGACCAACTTCTGCGGCAAGCAAATATCCATCACCGGTTGACCCGGTTCGGGGATAGGATTTTCCGCCTGTGGCAAGGACGACATTATTTGCGTGAATTACTATTTCCGAACCGGCAAGTTTGACGCCCTCGGCTTTGCCGTTATTAACAAGGATTTTTGATACAGGCGAGAGGGTTTTGATGATCACCCCGGTATCGATGATCCAATCTTTAAGAGTACGGGAAACCCGCGGCGCCGGCACACCGTCGGGAAAAACCCGGTTACCGCGTTCGATTTTAGTCGGGATTCCAATTGAACTCAGAAACGATCGCAGCTGATCAACAAAGAATATGTGAAATGCCGGTTTCAGGAAGCGACCGTTTTTTCCGAAGTGTCGGAGGAAGTCGTCAAGGTTAGTCTGGTTAGTCAGATTACAGCGTCCTTTGCCTGTGATTCCCAATTTCATTCCAGGATGCCGCATTTTTTCCAGTAGAAGCACCGATTTTCCCAGCAGCGCAGCCTGTCCGGCTGCCATCATCCCGGCGGGTCCTCCGCCGATAACTACAATATCATATTTTGGGGCGGATTCATTCATGTTGGCATAGCTTGAGTTAAAATCTGTATTAATGCAAATAAAAAAACCTTCGAATCGGTTTACAAAACTCGTTCCCAAATTTAATTTGGGAACGAGTTTAATCATCTTTTCATTCATTCGTTCTTTTACCAATATTTTATAATATTTTCAGGAAGCCCTGAAAATTTAAAACTTGATTATATCACCTAAAATATATAACGTTCCCTATGAAAATTATTTACGCCCGGGTTGCGACACATTGTAGTAAGAAACGAGTTTTGTTGATTTTTAACTATGACCCGGTATTGGTCGGAAAGATTAAGGAATTGCCGGATAACAAGAATTCGAAAACCCCGATATTTATACGCATATTATGAATAAAGGATTAAAGAAAATAAAAAGTCCCATAGATTATTTAGAAATATGATTCTGATAAAAAGTAGATATATACTCCCAAATCAGCAGCATATATCTACCATATTGCAAAATCTAAAGGAAATATATGTCTACTCTTAGATATACACAAACGTTAGGTGCCATATAAATAAGATGACAATTTTCAATTCAAATACGATAGTTTATACTGAAAGATTAATCCTGCAGCCCGTTACTGAAAATTTTAAATCGCTATTTCGAAATTGATTTTAATATGGAAAATCCGGAGCAAACCGGACACCTGTTTCGGTTTAATTCGGACACCCATTTCGGAATTAACCGGACACCTATTTCGGTTTTTATTCGGACAGTTTGAAGGTTTTCGCCGGAATAATTTCATAAAAATGTTTGGCGAAAATTGCATTGT
>JAHIOG010000158.1 GCA_018895675.1 bacterium | reverse complement strand
CGGATGTGGAGGTGGAATTGTATAGCTCGTAAAGCCTGTTGGTTCTTTTATCCGCGCGGGAAATACCGCAAAAGCTGACAATCAAAATTGAGAAAATCAGAATTTTATACATAAAAGTATTTTTGGCAAATCCAGCCATATTTTCCCTTTACTCTCCTCTACATACTCTCAAATTTTAACTGTATTTTAACGGTTTAGTCCCGCCTATGGCGGGAGACTACCAGGATTTCTTTAAATTTTACTATTTACCATACAATTTGAGAACTGAAAAAATCTTTAATCATGTTTATCATTCTTGGTTTTCTTTTCTTTCTTGTCGGGTTTTGTTTTCCCGCCTAAATCTTGTATCAATATTTCGGCATCGCCTCTTATTATATTTAACGCTTCATCAGTTATAAATCTTTTGCATTTATTTTTCCACTTATGCCATTTGTCTTTATCCCATTCTTTAAAGAAATCTTTGAAGTTTTTATCCTTGCCGTGTTCTTTCCTAAACGCAAGCCATGCCGGCTCTTCATCGCAATCTTGAGGTTTATCACATTTACGACTGGCTATTTCAAGGCGCTTGATGAACATGTTCAGCACAGCGATGGCGGGTTTGCAAACTTTATCTTTTTTATTGTGTCCTTTTGATTTGCCATGACCTTTAGGCTTATCGCATTTTATAGATAGTTTCTCGGCAAGATTTATCATTCTAATTAAGCTATCAACAAACTTATCATCGCCCAATTGATTAAGTTTATATGCCACATTTACATCATCACGCAATAATTGAAATGTTACTTCTTTTATTATTGTCGGAGCAGGCGCGCCGGGCGTGGGGTCAACATAAATTTTATACTCCATTGTTGTGCCGCTACTAATATATCCAAAAAATTCTGTTTCTTTCGGGCCATTGTATGCATTATTGGAATCATGAACGGAAAGATTATATCTAAAAGAAGTATCTGATATACCATAAAAAGTTATCGTATACATCCCACGAATATTTGGTCTTACATAAAATTCTATGCTTTCATTCTCTACATCCACATTTCCATATTCATCTTCACTTGCCATACGCGTAGTGGAATATGAAGCACCTATTATCTCATTGACATTAGCGATTGTTGGGAAAGCAACACTATTAGTCAACAAAGGATTATAACCTGTTTTTTTGCCTAATGGATCTGCAACAACAAAATGCACTTTTACATCTTCACTATTGGTACCCGCAAAGATGTTTAGAGTACTATAATCTTCGCAAAAAACATTTGTAGCCACAGTTAAAAATACGACCAGTAAAACAATTATAAACCTCATTTCTTTTTAAACCTCCTAATACTGTCTATAGGACCAAACATACTTTGTGTTGTTGTATTTATCATTACGGAATCTACAGGATTAAGCAATACTCGCGTATTTGAACCTGGGTCCGACATAATGTATTTGTCACCGCATTTGCCAACAATTAAAACAAAATGATGCCACTCTTCTTTATTATTTGTATTAGGATTTATCCAACTTCTGTAAACACGAACTATTATTGGCAAGTTTTCATTTAGATCACTATCAATTATATTACGCAATTCAGATTTGGTTATTGAATTTAATGGGGGCGAATAATTATATGTCCCATTTAAAATGATCTGGGCATTTGAAACATTGGTGGATTCAATAACTGTAAATTTGATGTCATGATTATAAAACCCATTTGTTTTGGGAACTATTTGATGCTCAACAATATCATTCAATATTTTTGGGTTTGTCATTGATATATTTAATTCTGGAAATGTTTCGGAATAATAATTAACAAGCGTGGCCAAAGCGGATAAAGCGCATCCGGCTCTGCCAATTGTTTTTGTATAAGTCGGGGTTTGCGTATTATAAGGATGTGTCGCCCACCTTGTGTCACTTTGCTTAAAATCATCATTCGGAAATCCCACACATGTCGTGGTTGATGCACCCGGGCTCGGTAATTCGGACGGGGCGAACGCCCCGCGCGTATAGGCCGCGTAGTCCCAGTAACCCTCATACGGGCCGTAAAAGCCGTGGCCGTCCAGCTCCACATAGTCCAGTATGAACGCG
>JAHIOG010000157.1 GCA_018895675.1 bacterium | reverse complement strand
CAAAAGTCATGTCGGATATTTAACCGGTTCGATCAATTATTCGCTTTCAGTAGCGAAAGGCAATAATTCCAATCCGTTAGGCGGATATTTCTCGGCATATACGAACGAGGAAGTCCCTCACCAGGAATTCTTTTTAGACTTTGATCAGCGTCACGATATTTCCGTTAATATAAATTACAGAACCCCCGGTGACAGTAAGGTGTCTTTTCTTGGCATAAAGCCATTTATAAATATCAACGCAAACCTGCTTGTAAATGCGGGAAGCGGTCTGCCTTATACTCCTTATGTGGATCCTTCTATTCGGGTTGATATGAATTCTGCTCGAAAGCCATGGACTTTTTCTGCTGATCTGCGGATTAAAAAAACCTTTTCGGTAAAGTCAATAAAAGTAGTTGGCTTTTTAGAGATATTGAATTTAACAAATTACCAGAATGTTTTGTTTGTCTTTTCCCGAACAGGTAAACCATTTGATCCGGGCTGGCACGGAGTCGGCTCCTCGGAAGATTCCAATCATAACCCGTCGGCTGTCGGTCCGGGACGAACAATTAAGATAGGAACTTATATTGACTGGTAGAAATAAAGAAAAATGTAAAAAGAACCGGGACTTAAAGCGGATAGTCTCTGTTCATACAAACTTTATAATTTGCACTGTTGTGCTCTTAATTCTTAGTTCTACATTAGTTGGAAATGATAATAATAACCATAAAGAGCAAAATAGCCGTCCACTATATAAAACAGCCGGATTCAGCGAAAAAGCAGTCGGTGTAATGGATAAGGGGCAATTACAGAACAATACCAGCAATTTTGGCGATCTGGCGAGTTTTCATGTCTGGTTTACCAACGCTGTTCATTGGCCCCGCACTGCTGAGAGTAACCGACAGTATGCCTTTGGCTTAGGGCTTCTTGTAGCTATTAATGACACTAACGTTATCGAAACAGTAACACAGTCCAGAACAAAAGTTCAGGACTGGCTTCCGCCGGATGATGCCGCCGGCAGGCACTATTCGGGAGAGGTAACTGCTGTTTCCGATGAAACGCCTTTTATGGCGTCAAGCGATTTCCGGGAAACCTGGCCCTACGGCTATTACGATGAAAACCGGAACTGGATCAACACATCCGAACGAATCTGGCCCGGATATTACCGGATAGACGTTAACCGCCCTGATTTTCCAGATACATTAATTGAACGGGAAGGAGAATTTACTTCCGACAGAGATATATTTTGTATATATAATGATGACTATAATTCTCGTGGAAGGGTAGGAATTGAAGTTGAACAAACCGGCTATAGTTACGGCAGACCCTATGCTGAGGACTTTATCTTCTGGGACATGAAAATTCACAATACCAGTGGTAGTGACCTGGAAGATATTTATATAGGATTTTACGCTAAATTCCGACCTGACTATGATAACCATGATTATATAAATTTTATTGACACGGACAATGATGGAAAAAAAGACCTGGTTTATGTATATGATATCGATAATGAAGCCAGTACATCATGGTCTGATTCCGATGATCCATTAGGAATAGTCGGGCTTCGTGTTTTTGATACTCCCAATCAGATAGGAATAACAAATTTTCATCATTTTGCACGGGGCGTGTCACAAACAACAGATGAAGAGTTGTGGGCGCTTATGACCAGCGATAAAAGTAGTCCCCATTTAACTAATCCGGATTATTATTTCCACGGTAATGATATCAATATTGACTATACCGGAGTGGATTCGCTTGCGGCATTCTATCCTCCATGGTCTGATATGGAAGGGAGTGATAAATTAGAGGGTGATGCCATAAATTACATAATATCTTCCGGACCTTTTACACTGAATGCAGGTTCCATGGTTACAATTTCTATTGGACTGGTAATGGGAGATGCGGGAATCATTCCCAACCAACCCGATACAAGCGATCTGATGAGTAATGTACGCATTGCAAACAGGATGCATAAATATTGTTTTCAGGGTTCCGGACCGCCCGAGCCGCCTTCTGTTAATGCTGTGGCAGGTGATAAAAGAGTGACTCTGTTCTGGGAATCGGAGCCATCGGAAAATAGTGTGGATGTGCTTAGCGGAAAAAAAGATTTTGAAGGATATAAAATCTTCCGAAGCACCGATCAGGGACGCACCTGGGGTGACATTATTACGGATGTTTATGGCAACACTATAGGTTACAGACCGATAGCTATTTTCGACAAGGTCAATGATATCGAAGGTCGTGATCCCGCTTTTCCTCAACATCTCGGTTATAATACGGGTTTAACACATACTTATGTGGATTCAAACTTGATCAACGGCATTGAATACTGGTATTGTGTTACGGCTTATGATTGCGGAAATCAGAACCCTGATAGTCTGGAGCAATCTTATATGTATCCGCTTGGCTCTTCGATATTTGAATCTCACACTGTTTCAGTCATTCCGGGAGTTTATCCCGGCAATATTACAGATGCTTCCGTGCCTCAGGATAATCTTGAACCGATAGGTGGTATAAGCGAGGGTGTTGTTCGGGTAAAAGTTATTGATCCGGGCGCCATAACCGGACACGAATATAAAATAACTTTTACCGACAATACTGTTTATTCTGTTGAAGATGGCGATACTACATTCGGAACCGGATTTAATCTGGTAAATATTACTACAATGGATACTTTGCTTTTCAGTCATACTCTATCCGATGAAACCGGGGATAATCTACCGGTTATAGATGGATTTCGCCTAACCGTCCGGAATTCACAAATGGGCGTTAAATCGATGAGCTGGACAAAAGTTCTGGGTGACACCTGTACATTCGACTGGCGTTATCAGAGTAAATATCCCGGCAGAATGGATGCGGCTCAGGAAAATGTTTCTACCACGGATGACTGGCGAATTATAGTGGATTATGCTGGCGGCTTAGACGCATACTGGTATGATTATTTTACTGGATCCGTGCAAGATGAAAAACAACATTTGCCTATCCGTGTAGAAGTAATTACTGATCCTGATAATCCTGTTGATGTTTCATTAAATACCTGGCTTTGTGAATTCGCAATAGCTGCTTCATGGGAGGATTACCGGAGATATTATTACAGTGCTTTAGGTTGGGATTTGGTGCCGGGAGGACTCGGCTATTTAGCCGGAAGTCCCGGTTGGTATGAAAAACATGTCGACATGCTTATCCTGGAAAAGATTGATACAGATCCAGCTACGGGAGATACGATTCCAAATTATCTGTATTTATTCACGAATAACAAGCCCGACTCCTCTTATAATAATGAAGGTGAACTAGAGATCATTGATTCAAAAGTTCCTTCTGACGGCGACGAATTTACCATACTAACCTATAAACCGTTCAAACCGGGAATATCCTATTCGTTTAGCACCGTTGCTCAGAAGGAAAAAAATAGAGCGGATATGGGCAACCCTCTGGATAATGTCAGAGTCGTTCCGGATCCTTATGTTGTTACCAACTCCTGGGAAACCAACGAATTTGGTAAAAAATTACAGTTCAATCATTTACCCGGTAAATGTACTATCAAGATTTATACGTTGGTTGGAGAACTGATAGCAACAATCGAGCATGACTCAGCTTCACAAGGCTATGAATTTTGGAATATGCGAACTTATAATGATCAATTCATTGCTCCTGGCGTATATTTATACTATATATCTACTCCGGATGGTGATAAAGCATTAGGGAGGTTTTTAGTAATCCGATGAAGCGTTTGCTAATAGTTTTAATTATTTGTGTTTCGCTTATATTTGCTGAATTTGACAAAGTCGGCACTACAGCGGCACAATTTCTAAAAATGGGAGTTGGCGCCAGAGCGTTAGGGATGGGCGGAGGATTCGTGGCTTTTGCCAATGATGGTACTGCGCATTATTGGAATCCCGCCGGTTTGACGTCATTTCAAAATATTGGTTTTGCTTTTAATCATAATACCTGGGTTCTGGACATTTCTCATGAGTATATCAGTATTACAGTGCCGGGAGCTTCCCTCGGCACATTTGGTTTTTCGCTTTCTGCGCTTACTATGGATGAAAAAGAAGTAACTACCGTTCAGGAACCGGATGGGACAGGCATATATTACTCTGTAGCGGATATGGCGTTGAGCGCCAGTTATGCAAGACAATTAACCGACCGTTTGTCCTATGGCTTTTCATTAAAATATATCAGGCTTATGGAATATAACGAGCTCGCTCAAACCTTTGCGGTTGATGTAGGATCAATTTTAAAAACTGACTTTTACGGAATGAAAATCGGTATGGCGCTTTCCAATTTTGGGGGTGAAGTGCGATTTGAAGGACGCGACCTGATCGAAAAAGCTGATATTGATGAAGATATAGATGGAAATTATCTCACCGATGTTAATATCCGAACGGAAAGATGGCCATTGCCATTATTGATTAGAATTGGAATTGGCTTAGATATATTGGGGAATAATGATGCTATTCTTCACAGTGGGAGTAATAGATTGTCATTGGCATTAGATGCGGTCCATCCAAATGACAGTCCCGAGCATATAAATCTTGGCTTAGAGTACGCTCTTTATGGAAGGTTTTTCTTGAGAAGCGGCTATCGATTTAACTACGATGAAGAAAATATTTCCTTTGGAGCGGGCTTACGTATAAATTTGAAAACACTGGGAAATGTTAACTTTAATTATGCTGTTATGCCATTAGGACCATTCGGCAAAACATCCCAGATATCAATTGAGCTAGGTCTTAATTAATCATTATATAACAATTGGAGGGTATTATGTTTGAAAAATTTGCTAAATCTCGAATTGCTCTTGTTGCCGGATTTCTTACCTTCATCCTGATAACCGGTTTTCTTGTGAATTGTGGATCGGAACAAGCGGAAGTCCAGATCTGGGATGGTAACACATTTCATCAGACAACTATAAATATGAGCAAATACAGCGAAGGTATAGTTAAAGCTAAAGTTGAAAACAGATGGCAGGAGTTTAGAGTAACAGAACTACCTGATAACTATATAGAGTGGAATACCAAGGGAAGATTGGAAACAGTTGAAAGAATCAAGAAAATGCAGCGACCTTCTCTTAATGGTCCCCATAATGCCATGATTGCCAGCCACGGCAGAAAACGTTCTGATTCTCAGTTTTCGATTAATAATGCGGTGAAGGGAACCGGATTTATACCCAAAGAGGAAAATTTAAAGGCAATGATTGAAAAACTTCATTCAACCATAGACAGTCCCTTTGCAGAAAAGTTAGCAATCCTTGAGGGTTTTTATGTGAAATGTGATTCTATTTTTGACCGCACCAAATTAGTATCTTTGGAATTATATTCCACGCCTGAGTTTGAAACCCAATCTTTTTTAAACCAGATGACTGATCCCGGCGTTGCTATAGTGTACCTGGATATTCCAACTTTTAAAATAAAAGCTATTACCCAGCTGTTACATCCGGATGATCCTGAACTTACCGATTATGAGAAAGGTGTGGTGGAATATATTAACCTTATTCACAGCTATTTCCATGGTGATTTTCCCAAGATGTTTATTAGTGTACTATACCATGTAGTAGAAGTTTATGACAGTTCTCCCGGAAAAGGCGGAAAGGGCGTTAAAATCGTTCCTTAAACGACCTTTATTTATTCACATCTCTATTTTATTTCTTAACCCCATGGGATTCTTTCCGTGGGGTTTAAAATATATTCCGGCAGATCAGGAATGTGGAATATTGGATTGTTTTCAACAGATATTTTTCCCCGATAAGTCTTGTAATTGACAAATTAATCAAGCGGAGGATAAGAAATGTTAAAAAAAGGTTTTAAACGTATGGGATTGATTCTGCTCATTTTTGGCGGATTATACATGTCACTGGTTGCTGTTTATAGAATTAGCGATAGACTTAGCAGCCGTGTCGGTTTTCTTTTAAGTATAGCTTTTTTAGTCATTCTCAGCATTCTTTATATTTATTTCTTTTTTAAAACATCAAATAACAGGGATATAGTAAAAAGCTCCTGGTATGGAATTATTTCAGGATTATTCTTATGGGGAGTTTTGGGAGAATTGCTTGAGCGCCTCAATATTCTTGTAATCGCTGAGTGGAATTTTTTTCCATTAATTCTTCTTTTAGTTTTCCTAACACTATTTTTTGCTGTAAAGAAATATATTCCAACAGGAATAATATTTTCTTTAGGACATTTTACAGGAATATGGCTATGTCACGCTATCATGATCTTTCAATTTGAGCATTTAAGCAGAACTCATTTTTCAACATATATTACTGCGACAATTTTTCTTTTATTAACTCTTTTCTTCGGCTATCGTATGGTAAAAGCAAAAACAGAAGTTGAAAATTTGGCATATTCTTTAATAACGGTTCTTTCTGCATGGACGGTTCTTGAATATATATGGGGTTGGAGATTGATACCTGGTCCGTGGAGCGTATAATTTAAAATAACTTCTTATCTGACCTTCCCATGTTGAAACATGGGGCTACTTTGATAAAAATCTGATTGCATGGCTGTGCTCTGCAACCGGCTAAATGATTTATAAAGAATATAAATCTACTATGTCGATGTCTTCAATATCCAGGTCAGAAACAGTTATTCTGTCAGGTGTAATATCAAGAGTACCCGGGTTCACGCCATAAAATCCTAACCTGTCGGCGTCAGCATCAAATTCAAAATTGTCATTTCGATCCTCCACAGCAAGAACATAATAGTCGCCTGCATCTACATTCAATATCACGTAACGACCATTACTGTCTGTAATACTTCCATTAGCGAGACCAAGTCCCTCCGATACATCTGCACTTTCTATTAATAATACTATCGCGCCTTCAACAACCTGTCCCTCGTCCGTAACTTTTCCCGATACATCGATGATGGCTTCATCCACTTTTTCCACTAAATCACATCCGAAATTGATTAAAATTATGGCACATAAGACAATATGTGTAAACTTCATTGCTTCCTCCTTATATTACGAAACGTTAATAATTTAAGTTTCGCATATAAATAAATCTTTAGAATTCAACAGAACATCCCCCTTTTTATTCCCCCTTACTAAGGGGGATTTTTGATATTCCCCTCTAAAAAGAGGGGTGTCCGGCAGCTGCCGGACGGGGTGTGTTACTCTCTTCACCGAAGGAATAATCTCTTTCATACTCCTCAATCTAATTTCTAATACCTTCTAATACTTCCTCCATATTCTTTTTCACATCAATGTCCGAAAATCTTAAAAACTTAAGTCCAAGGGATTCAAGACGTTTTCGATGTTCATAATCTGCATCCCCTTTAAATTTTCGATAATCCTACATCTGTGCAAATTTTAAAACCATCAGTCGCGGCTCGGTCATCTCTTCGATCGCGTAACGCACTCCTTCTCTTGTGTTTCCCGATTCCTTTACTCCACCGTAAGGCATATGATCAATCCGGTATGTTGGCACATCTCCGATGATTACACCGCCGACTTCAATATTCTCAAAGGCATATCGGATTCTGTCAATATCTTTTGTAAATACGCCCGCCTGCAAACCATATTTTGAGTTATCAACAGCTTTTACCGCTTCCTTAAAATCTTCATAAGGAGTAACGGTTATGACAGGCGCAAATACTTCCAGGCAATTTACTTTCATTTCGGCTTTTGAACCTTCTAAAATAGTTGGATAATAGACAGAGCTTTCCCGCGTTCCACCTGTTAAAACCCTTGCTCCCTCACTAAGTGCTTCCGCAACCCAAGATTCAACACGCTTTGCTTCATCTTCACTTATCATAGAACCAATGTCGCTGCTTTCATCAAGCGGATCACCAAGTTTGAATGATTCAGCCATTTTTACCAAGCCTTCCACGACCTTATTATATATTGATTGATGAATAAATACTCTCTGAACTGATATACAACTTTGACCGGCATATAAAAAGCCGGCATTAGCAATTGAATTAACTGCTGTGTCGATATCGACATCCGAATGCACGATCACACCGGCATTTCCGCCTAACTCAAGAGCAACTTTCTTGCGGAATGCCAATTCCTTAAGGCGCCAGCCAATTGCCGGACTTCCCGTAAATGTTAACAGCTTGACTCGTGGGTCCCGGGCAAGAACTTCACCGGCGCTACCTTTGGCGGGAATTACCTGCAAAGCGCCCTCCGGAAGCCCCGCTTCCATAAATAGTTCCGCCAGCAGAAGGGCTGAAATTGGCGTCTGTGATGCGGGTTTTAATACAGCCGTATTCTTTGCGGCAAAAGCAGGAGCGAGCTTATGCGCGACCAGGTTCAGTGGAAAATTGAATGGGGTAATCGCTCCAATCACACCGAGAGGAAAGCGCATTACCGTTCCAAACCTACCTTCTCCATAAGGTTTCTGATCCATAGGAATTACTTCTCCGGCTATTCTAAGACACTCCTCAGCGCCTAAAATCATTGTATGAACAGCGCGGCTTACTTCTCCTCGCGCCGTCTTAATTGGTTTGCCCGCTTCAAGCGCTAACATTTTTGCAAATTCCTCTGATCGCGCATTCAATTTTTGCGACACTTTTCTTAGAATATCAGAAATAACATGAGAGGGAGCAGATTTCATTGTTTTAAACGCTTTTTCTGCACCATCAATCGCCTCCTCAAGAATCTCTTCATTACCAAAATAGACTTTTGCGAACGGCTTACCGTTATATGGCTGGACAATATCTTTAAGAACACCTCTCTTGCAAAATTGACCGTTAAGGAACATTTGGTAGATTTTCATTATTGCCACCTCAATTTTTTTCTGTTTCCCTAAGAAAGATTCACAATATTCAGTGAAATGGTAGTAATTAAATTGGAATAATGCAAACAAATGGTTGTAAAAACTATCTGATATTACAGAAAAAATCAAAAATAGTAAAACAACTCTTTCAACGGACATTCTTATTAACGAAGATAAAATACAACTTATCCCTGGATCTCTTTATTATAGGAATGGTAGAATCAATGAGGCTTTGGAATGTTATGAAAAGGCATTTCGTAATAAAGCGGATACTATTGATGTAATAAAATGTCTGATCGAAATTTATATGAGAATTGATGATTTTGAGCAGATGCAAGGGTGTTTATCCAAACTCATTAATCTTACATCTGACGATTTACTATCGAAAGTAGTCTGTAAAAATTAGTGAGCGCCGATCCATATCGGGATGACCCATGGCTTTAATAGATTGAATGCTTTGTTATTTTATATCATAGCTATTTTACGATTACAATTTCCTGCTGGGAACTGCGGAATTTTTATTTTAACGATAAAGATTTCAACTTGATTTAATATAAAAAAATTTTATTGACTTAAAATCTAAAACGTTTTAGATTACTACTGTTATGGTTCAATAATGTTAAATACTCTTTTTATGCAACACGTTTGTGTGAAAAAATGCTTTTTGAGTTTGAATGTATTTATTGAGGATATTTATCGGTTTTTTTCGGTGTGAAGTGGTCCTTTAGAGATTTTTGTGTTAGAGGAATTTATTCAGTGATTTATCTAATTTTTTAGGAAGCAATACTTGCAGATCTATCAAAAATTGTTAAAGAGAATATCGTTTTTTATCTTCCTCGTTACAGCCATATTTATAACGCTGTCTGGAAGATATTGCGATTCTGAAGTATTTGAAAATGACAATTTATATACTTGTACTCTGACGATTAATACTATTGGTAAAGGCACAGTAACTGTTGATCCGCCCGGACCTTATATGAATAAAGATACCGTTAGATTGACAGCCATTGCAAATGAAAGGTGGGCATTTGATAGATGGGAAAATTCTCTTGTTGCCGTTGATAATCCTATAACCATCACTCTAATTGATACCAATACTACTGTCACCGCAGTTTTCACTTATGCTGGAGAACCGTGGAGGTTTGTCGCTGTTAATGATAGTAGAGGAAGTGATAACGGTATAAATGCCTCTATTTTGAGCGAAATCGCCGCGGCAATTATTGATGAGGAAGCCAAATTAGTCCTCTTTGCAGGGGACCTCGTTGACGGAAAGCCATTTTACGATACTCATCTTGCGCAACTTAATAATTGGGTTAGTACATTTATGGAACCGCTTCTTGACGCAGGAATTCAGGTTTATCCTGTAAGAGGCAATCACGAGAATAAAGACTATAGTTTATGTATTCAGGCATGGAACGATGTCTTTACCGGTAAATATGATTTACCCAATAACGGTCCCGAAGGGGAGAAAAATCTTACATACTACGTTGAATATGAAAATGCTTTGTTTGTGTGTATTGACGTTTATATCGAGAATAATCAGAGTCGAGTTAATCAATCATGGTTAGATACGGTTTTAACGAAAAAGAATGTGCCTCATTTATTTGTTACCGCTCATGAGCCTGCCTATGCTCTTTCAGGAGGACATAGCGATTGTCTTGATGATTACATAACAGAGCGTGATGTATTTATAAATAGCATAATAAACGCCGGGGGGAAAACCTATTTTTGCGGGCATGACCATGTTTATGATCATGCAAAGATTAATATTGATGGGGAATGGTTTCATCAATTCATAGTCGGGACGGGTGGCGCTCCATTGCATTGGGTGGATGTAGGCGGCGGCTATGTAGAGAGTAACGTAGAAAGAGTAAAGCATATCAGGAATTATGGTTATTTAGTTGTTGAAATTGATGGGATGACAGTAACTATGACTTTTAAAAGTCGAACAGCGGAAAATACGTTTGTTGAAAAAGACGTGTTTTTCTATGAAGTTGGACAACAATAAATGTCTAAAACGCTTTGGACTTGATTGTTATGGATAAAAAAACCACTCTTAAAGATATTTCAAAACGTTTAGGACTATCCATTCCAACCGTTTCCAGAGCGCTGGGCGGATATGAAGATATTTCTCTTAAAACCAGAGAATTGGTTTCTCGTGTAGCAAAAGAGATGAATTATTACCCGAATGTTTATGCCAGAAGTCTTGTTGCTAAGAAAGAGCCGAGTAATAACATATTAATTATGGGTGTTCCGTCAGTATTACAGTCGATTGCACTGAATTCTTACTATGCCGAGATTATGCGAGCACTTCACGATGAGTCTATCGATACCGATTATCGGTTTGTTTTATCAGTGGGAGAAGCGGATAATAATGTTTTCAAGGATTACCACGCACTTATCCAAAATCACGCTGCGTCGGCAGCAATAATTTTAGATTATTTAGAAGATGATAACAGAGTAAAAGAATTAACTAAAGCCAATGTTCCGCTGGTTGTTTTAGGAGAATACCTTCCACAAACAGACTTACAATGCTCGGTCTGGACAGATAATATTGCCGGCTCTTTTGAAGCTACAAGGTATTTGATTGAACGTGGTCGTAGTCGCATTGTTTTAGTGAGTGGTTTGAAGGGACAAATGGTTTCAAAGAGCAGGTTATTTGGATATCGAAAAGCGATTGAGGAATTTAGTAGTCCATTTGACCCCGATTTGGTTATTGATGCAGAAGAGATGGATGAAAAGGGTGGCTACCATGCAATGGTGGAGTTTTTTAAGCGGGGAAAAGAATTTGATGCGGTATTTTGTACCAGTGATTTACGTAGCATCGGAGTTATAAAAGCGCTGAGGGAAAAAGGATTTACTGTCCCTGACGATGTCTCTGTGGTAGGATATGACGATTTGCCTATTGCTTCGTATTTTGACCCCCAATTAACAACAGTTCGACAACCAACTTATCAGGTTGGTGTTTATGCGATAGAGAGCCTGAAAAAATTACTTAGTGGTGAAAAAGTAGCTTCTTGCCAAAAAATCTTTAAGCCGGAGCTAATAATTCGCCAATCTGCATGATTAAAAATGAATCAAGCAATGCTCAAAGATCAGAAGTAGTCATGAAGAAATTTATTGTGTTAGATATTTCCCGGATTTTTTTGTTATTGAGTTTGTTAGTTATTACCGCTCTATGTCAAGAAGGTTCTGGTATTATTGTGAAGGAAGAACTCCTTCCTCAAACACCTTTTCATCACTGTAATCATGCTTCGACTATTATTGAAGTTGAACCTGGCATTTTGTTGGTAGCCTGGTTTAGCGGAACGGCAGAAGGTGTCAGTAATGTTGGTATTTGGCTGTCGCGATGGGAAGAAGAATCTTGGTCTGAACCTATAGAAGTTGCTTCGGATGAAGAGTCTCCCTGTTGGAATCCGGTACTCTTTCAAATGCCGTCTGGTGAATTGCTTCTCTTTTACAAAGTGGGACCTAATCCTCGTCTTTGGCATGGGTTGTTCAAGCGATCAACGGATGGGGGCAAATCCTGGTCTGGGGAAGAATTATTACCTGATGGAATTCTCGGTCCAATTAAAAATAAACCGCTCCTTTTGGGAAATGGATCGCTTGTGTGCGGTTCTTCAGTTGAAAGTTTGTATGCTTGGGCTTGCTGGATTGAAATCACAAATGATAGTTGTAAAACTTGGAATAAATATGGTCCCATAGGTGAACCCGACGAACCGTACGGATTGATCCAGCCTACGCTTTTCTTCGACCCTGAAAACAATTTAAGGTTATTATGTCGACCTCGGGGAGGAGGATCAATCTTCTTATCTATCTCTGAAGACAGCGGTAAAACCTGGTCAGATGTAAAAGCTATAGAATTACCTAATCCCGATGCTGGAATTGATGCCGTTGGCTTAAGCGATGGACGAATTCTTCTGGTTTACAACCACACGAAAACTGCTCGAACACCTCTCAACGTCGCTCTCTCTTCTGATGGAGGTAATACATGGAAAATGGTCTTAACTCTGGAAGTTCAATCGGGTGAGTACTCATATCCTGCAGTGATTCAGACGAAAGATGGATTAGTTCATATAACCTATACCTATAAGCGAGAGCGGATTAAACATGTAGTTCTCGATCCATCAAAAATCTCTAGTACTGTGCCTGCTTTACAGATTCCGCAGACTTTAACCCTTTTTCAAAACTATCCTAATCCATTTAATCCGGAAACTGTTATCAAATATCAGCTGTCTGAGGATGATCGAATTGATTTAACGATTTACGATCTGCTTGGTAAAGAGGTT
>JAHIOG010000156.1 GCA_018895675.1 bacterium | reverse complement strand
TTATCCGAATAACGCATGGAAACCGAGTGGTTATAGTTTTGATCTGAATGGTTTTTACAATATCAATCTATTGAAAAATGTGAAAATGAGATTGACTTTTACAGTATATAATCTCTTTGATCGACTAAACGAAGCATGGGTCAATGCACAGACCGGCAGAGCCTACACTGCTATCCTAAGAGATACCGATATAGCCGGGCACAGGAGTGATTTTAATGAGTTTGAAGATCGGATACAGGATCCTTCGATGTATTCAGCGCCTCGACTTGTGAAAGTCGGTCTGGGAATTGTTTTTTGAAATCCATAAAATAATTTTATCTGGATAAGGATAATAAAACACAGATAACACCGAACACGCAGATTTTCACAGAATAAAAATGAAATATAAATGAATACAATATGTATTTTAGATCGGGAGATGTTAATAAGTGATTTCCGGAACAATTTTGCATATTTAATGTTTTTGCAGGTTATGTAAAAAAGGAGACATATAGAATATGAAAAAAACATCAAGATTTTTCATGATAATTTTGATTAACCTGTTTTTAACAGTTGGTTTGGTTTTCGGTCAGGGGAGAAAATATGAGGGGCCAGACGATCCCGCGGGAGATGTTGCTGCTGAGAGAGAGGGATTTATGACAGGAAATAGGATCTATCTCTATTTCCAGAATACAACTGAATTATCGAGGTGGCCCAAGACAGGCTCAAGATGGCCTGATACTTATGAAGGCGTGGAAATGCTCGACGGTATTGGACTGCTTATAGGAGCTATGGTTTATATTACTAAAGATTCAATTCCGGTTACGGTTCCGGACGAGATAGCCTCTCTAAGCCAGCAAGGGCAATTGGATACACTTTATTTTTTACAGACAAGTTATAGAGAGGAAATGGATGTTGATCTGACGGGAACTACCGAGTGGGGATTATACCCTGTTTTTGGCTATTTCAATCCGCAAAGTGAGTCTCCCGCTATGAGCAATGATCCTCTTTCCTGGCCTACTGCGGGTTGGCCTGCTTCCGGCGACGCCTTGCAGTGGCCCGGTGAATGGGATGGACGTTTTGGAAGAGGTGTGATTTATGCCGATCTTGAAACTTATTTTGTCGCCAATGATGCTCAAGACCTGGAATACGCAAGACCTTATATGTTCGGCTCTAAATACTATCCGAGACCAGGCGTAAAAATTGGTGATAAACGTCCCGATGTTACTATTCAGTATGGAAAACGCTGGGGCGGAATTGGGATTAGAGTCGAACAAAGAGGGTTTCAATGGAATAATCCTCAGGCGAGAGACGCTCTATTTTGGGAATATACTATTGCAAATATCTCAGATTACGATATCAAGGACGTTGCTTTTGGTTATTGGGTAGATAATGGTATTGGAGACACAGGGGGCGGTGGCGACGATGATGAGTTAGGATTTTTTGATAGAGAAGTAGATATGGCATATTCCTGGGATATCGATGGTGTCGGTCAGGGTGGGTTGCCAACCGGCATAATGGGCTTTGCTTATCTGGAAAGTCCCGGGTTAGCATATGATGGGAAAGATAATGATGAAGATGGCTTAATTGATGAAAGAAGAGATAATCCCGGACCTGATGATCCACCGATGCAATTTATTGGTCCGACAGTTGGTATTACCGATTTAGCTGCTTTTCTAGATTTTTACCGGTTAACTGAAGAAGATTTACACTGGCATTGGGACGCAGATGAAGACCAGGATTGGCAAGATGGGGAAGATATTAATGGTAATGGCAGATATGATTTCGGTGAATTTGCCGGCGATGATGTCGGGCTGGACGGCGTCGGTCCTTCCGAATTGAATTATACCGGTCCCGATGAAGGTGAATGCAATCATCAACCGGATTATGTTGAAGGAGTCGGCTGTGAACCCAACTTTGCCACTACCGACGTAAGCGAATCAGATATGGTAGGACTGACTTCATTTATGTTATTTCCTATTCCGTCTCATGGACGGCCAGATGTGAGGTGGTTTAGATATGATAAGACAATGTGGGAAGTGATAGGACAGGATACATTAATCGAATACCTCGGCAATATTTCTAACCTCGTTGAAACCTTTGCTTCGGGTCCATTTCCTTTATATAAGGGTAGGACAGAACGGATTTCCATGGCTGAGTTACATTCTTATGATCCACTGGAAGGTTTAAATTCGGATGAGCATTCAGCGCCTGCTTTATTTGAGCAGAAGAGAATTGTTCAGGTTATATATGAAAAGGATTACAGATTTGCACAGCCGCCTAAGATGCCGACTTTAAAAGCTACTTCCGGAGACGGAAAAGTTATTTTGACATGGGATAATATTGCAGACACAAAAACGCGCGACCCTTTTGTCGGAAATGTAAATGATTTTGAAGGTTATAAACTTTTTCGTTCTACTGATAAAAAGATGCAAGACGCTGAAGTGATCACGGACGGTTATGGCACACCAATGTTTAAAAAGCCGATATTTCAATGCGATTTAAAGGATGATCGATATGGTTTTACTGATTTTGGTCTGGTTAATGGAATGGGATATAATCTTGGGTATGATACAGGCATTAAGCATTATTTCGAAGATACCAATGTCCAGAATGGTCGGACATATTATTACGCTATAGTTGCCTATGATTACGGCGCTCCGGATATAGGTCCCGGAATAGCGCCGTCTGAAAACAATGTAATAATAAACTTAGATGAGGCTGAAGAAGTTAAAAGTATTAGCAAAAATGTTCAGATTGTAACTCCATATCAAAGAGCCGCGGGTTATGTGCCTGACGAAATTCAGATGTTAGATAACGCGGGCGTGATGGGAAGTGGTTCTATTGTCCCGGAAATAATGGCAAAGAATAGTTTGAAACCCAATCATATATATGCGGTTAATTTTATTCTTGATACTCTGAGTGTTGTCGATAATTACGACCATGGTTTACTATATATTAATAGCGGCATAAAGGTTTTTGACTGCACTGATAGCGCTTTAGTCTATAAAGAAACGGCTGATAATTTCGCGTCGGACAATTTAATTTATGATGATACTCTTGATTGTTGGTATATAAACACTTCCAAAGTAATATCCACCGATGTCTTTGACGGTCTCCGATTGAAGGTGGAGATACCGTGTAAAACGGCGGAATATGATTATATGAATTCCGGATGGATAGTTGGAAGTGCGCCGGTAATGATCTCTCCCGCGGTGGGCGGAAACCAGTTTTTTCCATGGGATTATGATATCGTGTTTACGGGTCAGGATTCAGTTTATAAGGGGCAGACTACGCCAAGCAGGGTCTATGATGAAACTCGCACAAGAATTAGAGATTTTCTTGTAGGAGCGGAATATAGTTTCTATGTTAAAAATAAGTCTTTCACCGATTCCCTGGGCAATTATGAGCTAATGGATATGATTGTTTATGATCAAAATGGGAATGATTCACTTGATATGTTCGGAGATCGTATACTGGTTGGACCTGTCACATCTGATGGAAAATGGGGAGGCACGGCATTTGCCATCGTTTTTCTTGATGGCGCACAGTTGCCGGTAGCTGAAGATGTATATCACGTTACCTTTAATAGACCTTTCTGGGTTACAGATTCTGTAAAATTCACTGTTGTTTCATTCGATTCATTGGATAAGGAAGATTTGAAATATACAATGAGAGACATTAAAGTCGTACCGAATCCGTATGTTGGTACGAATGCGATGGAACCATCGGTGGCAAACTGGCTTCTGAATCAAAGGAGGCGGTTATTATTTACTCATCTGCCCGCGCAATGTACAATCAGAATCTTTACGGTAAGTGGAGTTTTAGTGGATAAAATTGAAGTAAATAACTCTTCTGATAACGGAATAACCCATTGGGATATGTTAACTAAAGAAGGTCTGGAGATTGCTGCAGGTATGTACATTTACCATGTGAGAGCAAAAGCGACAGGCGATGAAAAAGTCGGTAAATTTGCAGTTATAAAATGATGCAAAAGAATAAGATGAAAAAAAGCCAACTTTTTCATCGCCTGTCGCTTTTGCTCTCACATGGTAAATGTACATACCTGCAGCAATCTCCAGACCTTCTTTAGTTAACATATCCCAATGGGTTAT
>JAHIOG010000155.1 GCA_018895675.1 bacterium | reverse complement strand
GTATTGGTTTAGCATCGGGATATTCACATTCTCAATTAAGTTCTCTATCCGCCCGCGCATTGCTTGGCACTATTGGCATTCAGTATTATGACGATGTATCCACCCTGTCAATCGGGATCAGCTATCATAATTTCGGGACGCTGATTGAAGGGTATGCCAACGATAACGAGTCGTTACCGTCTACTTTTATTATCGGTGTTTCTAAAAAACTGGAGCATCTGCCGATGATTATATCAATCGACGGATATCAAGCTTATGCGAACGAGTACGTTGCCAAGATCGGCGGCGAGTTTATTATCAGTGACCACTTTTTCCTGAGATGGGGCACGTCAACTCGCCGTTTTCAAATACAGGGTCAGGAAACATTCAAAAATTTCTTTGCTTCGACGTCAACCGGAGCCGGTATCTATTTTGGTTCCTTTTTTGTTGATATGGCATTCGTTGGGCTCGGTGATGCGGGAGTCATTTCCTCATTCAGCATCACACAACATTTTTGAATAAGACAAGACTTATCTGCCGCAACTCAAAGAAGGAAACGGCTGATACTTTTACCCACAGAGGGATTATTAACAATATTTTCATAAAAAATAAAAGTTTTTATAAATTTAAATGATTTTAAATTTCTATTTACAAATGTTTTCATACACTGTAAACTTATTATGTCACCACCCTGAAAAGGGTACCCCCTCTGGGTTACGATCCGGGGGGTTTTTAATTTTTTTAAGAGGAACAGATGACGAACATTGCTTTTTTAATCGATGGTTTCAATATGTATCATTCTGCCTTAAATGCATCCCGGTCGTCTGGAGGCACCTCAACAAAATGGTTAAATTACCGTTCACTCTGCAGTTCATTTTTACATCATTTTAGTAGAGATGCTGTTGTGTCTGATATATTTTATTTCACCGCATATGCTTATCACCTGTTGTATAGGGACCCTGATATAGTAAATCGACATAAATTATATATCAAATGTTTGAATTCAGTTGGAGTAATAGAGATAGAAGGAAGATATAAAAGAGCAGAAGTTAAATGTAAAGCATGCGGAGCAATATTCAAACGGAATGAAGAAAAAGAGACCGACATAGCAATAGATGTAAAATTACTAGAACTACTTTTTAAAAATCAAAGTGATGTTATCGTTGTGGTTTCTGGTGATTCAGACCTCGTACCGGCAATAAAAGCAGCAAAAGAAATATTTCCAAATAGTAAAATTGCCGCAATGTTTCCATTTCGGAGGATCAGTGATGAAATTAAAATTCATGTGGATATGTATTTCAGATTAAAGCCTAAACATTATTTTAGAAATCAATTCCCAGATCCTGTGATATTATCACACGGAACTCAATTATTTAAACCTTCTTCCTGGTAAATTGTGAAAAAGGGCGCAATATGTGTGCGTGTATATACAGAAGAACAGATGAGATATTATCAAAATAATTAATAGGAGTTTTACCATGAAACATAATCCGTTACGATGGTGGTTATTGCTAACCATTGGATCGTTTATTATTTTGTTTTCATTCTGTGATAGTAGTGAATCGTACTCCGTTAGTTTTTCACAAGACATCATGCCAATTTTCAGCAATAAATGCCATCAATGTCATTTAAGTGAAAGCGGCAGTTTCGGAAACCTAAACCTCTCTAGTTATGAATCGTTAATGTCTGGAAATAGTACTCATGGAATTGATCTTGTGGTCCCCGGTAGCGCTGATCAAAGCCTGCTATATGAATCGGTAGCAACAAACGAGCAAACTGTTTTACCTTGGCGTATGCCGCAGGGAGGACCATATTTAAGTGCCGTCCAGATTCAATTGATCGAAGATTGGATTAACGGGGGCGCAAAAGATAATTGATGACCGTTTTTCTCCAATACCTGGAATCCCACAATAATTAGTCGTGCGCTGGAATACATTTATTCCTTGATCCTCGTAGAATCCCAGTAGAGATAAATTAAAAGCATGACAAACATAAGAAAACCGACTATTTCACCACCGGAAGATTCTGCCCAGTGCTCGGTGCCAATGGCTGTCATCAGTGTCCAGCTCTGATCAATAAGCTGCTTGCCGAAAAATACGATAAACGCGGAAAGAACACCCATAATGGCGCCACCAGCGATAAATCCGGAAGCAATCAGAGTACCTCTTTCCTTCCGTTTTTTAACGAGATCCTCATTCTTGCTGCTCTTTCCGACAAAATGAGATATCAATCCGCCAGCCAGAAGCGGAGTGTTCAGGTAAATCGGTAAATACATGCCCAAAGCAAAAGCTAAAGGCGGCACCCCGATAAGCTCTAAAATAATTGCTAAAAACACGCCGGCAAGATAGAGTAGCCAGGGCGCCGGTGCACCTGTCATAAGTGGTTTTAACACTGCTGCCATTGCAGACGCCTGGGGAGCTTCCAGTCCGCCCGGACCAAATCCATAGGTTCTATACAAAACAAGAATGACAACACCAACGGAAGCGGCTGCAAACAAGGTTCCCAGAAATTTGTAACTTTCCTGTTTTTTCGGGGTTGTTCCCAGCCAGTACCCAATTTTCAAATCAGAAACAAATGCGCCTGCCATTGACAGAGCGGTACAGACGACGCCACCGATTATTAACGCTGTCAGCATCCCCTGTTCGCCTTTCAACCCGACTTTAACCAAAATAACCGAAGAAAGAATCAAGGTCATAAGCGTCATGCCTGAAACCGGATTTGTGCCTACTATAGCAATAGCTCGAGCCGCCACGGTTGTGAACAAAAAGGCAATAATAACCACGATCAGAAGCCCGACAATGGCGTGCCAGAAATTCAATTCAACCACTCCAAAAAGGAAGAAGATGAAGATCGCCGCAAAGGTCAGCAGCAATAAGATTGAAACCCACTTCATCTTAATATCTTTCTGTGTCCGCATTTCCGTATTGTTCTCGCCGGTATGAATTCCTCCAAACAGCTCTTTTCCAGCTAACTTAAAAGCGCCGGCAATAATTTTTGATGATTTCAAAATTCCGATGATACCGGCAGCGGCAATACCACCAATACCAACGTGGCGGACATAATTACTGAAAATATCCTGAGGCGCCATATCCTTGATCGTCATAGTTGCCTGAAAAATAGGCTCCGGTACATACTGACCCACAAAATAAACCAGCGGTATCAGCACCCACCATGCCAGAAACGATCCGCAGGCAATAATCAAAGAATATTTCAAGCCGACGATATATCCCAAACCGGTTACTGCAGCGCCGATATTTATTTTCAAAACCAGTTTCATTTTGTCCGAAAGGACCTGACCCCAATGGAATACCTGGGTAGATACGACCTCTTTCCAGAAGCCAAAACCGGATACGCAGAAATCATAGATTCCGCCCACAATCGCAGCCGATAGTAATACTTTTGCCTGGTCTCCACCACCTTCGCCGGCAACCAGCACCTCCGTGGTGGCGGTTGCTTCGGGAAATGGAAATTCTCCGTGCATATCCTTGACAAAGTATCGACGGAAAGGAATTAAAAACAGAATTCCTAAAAATCCTCCAAATAACGACGCCAGAAAAATCTGCAGGAAGCTGACATTAATCCCCAAAATATATAAACCGGGAATCGTAAAGATTGCCCCCGCAACAATAACTCCGGAACTGGATCCGATGGATTGGATAATAACGTTTTCCTGGAGCGCGTTTTTGCGTTTTAACAGCACCGACATTCCAGCTGCAAGAATCGCAATTGGAATAGCTGCTTCAAACACCTGTCCGATTTTCAATCCCAGATAAGCTGCTGCCATGGAAAACAGGACTGAATAGAACAATCCCCATATTAATGAGTAACGGGTTACTTCCGGGACGATTTTGCCGTCCGGTATCACCGGGATAAACTCTTCTCCATCTTTCAGTTTACGATAGGCGTTTTCCGGTAATTTGACCTGATCCGATTTTTCCATTTCGATTCATCCTCCATAATAATGATTACTCTTTAACCGCGTAAAATATAGTTGTCCACAATCAACCGACCGGACACATGAATTAATATTGTGCCGATAAATCTGAAATAAATGCCGTAAGAGCCTCAATCAACTAATGCGCTTTTTCGATGATATAGTGTTTTATTCGATCAGAAATTGTATTGTAAATAGTGTTTATTTCTTCGTCGGACAGGGATTCCAGCCAGCTGCGAACTTTATTTCCATACTTCTGGGTCCACTCAAAGTAAGCCCGCTTGCCGATATCACACCCCTCTTGCTGACTGCAGATATATTTGTACTTCTCCATTTCAGCGACCTGAATGCCCATCTCTTTTTCGTGTCTTGAAAGGAATTTTGTTCTTACCGGATTCTCAAACACTCTCATATTCTCGAGCACAGACTATTTTACCAGATGAATTTAACACTATTTTTTCTCACTTGCCCCTAACCGTGACATCAGGGAAAAATATAGGACAGACAAACAATATATGCAATGTTAAATTACGAGGAATTTCCGGTAAAACTTTATCCGCCTTTCACTGGCAATCCATTGATTTTGCCATTAAATTCCAACCAATTATTTTGAGGGTACAATGAAACAATTTCGATCTGTTTTTTCAATAGTGATACTGGTTTTCCTTATCATAAACCAGTCAACCGCACAAAAAGGACGCCTGGGTCTTCCACCAATTGTCGGTATTCCAGAAGATCGCGGTTCTTACACCAGCAATATTCTCAATTGTACGCCGGAAGTTATCGTTTTTTCAGAAGGCGACAGGAAAAAAGCGACCATTCGCTTTCAGACCACTAAAGCGCTTCCAGAAGCTTACTGCTATTATGGGGTCTATTTTCCCGACCAAAAAATCCAAACACCTACCTTTCGTCATTATAGTCGGGAAGATTCCATAGTCGATTCACTGAATCACAATATCACCCTTGATTTGAACCGCCTGGAATATCCCATCCATGATTTCGACAATACCTTTGCAAAACAAGGCGGCGGAACTGTCGCGTATCGGTTAATACTACCCGATCCGCTTAAGGCAAAAACACATATGATCGAGGGACGTTTTGAATATCGCGGCGCAGAACGGGTTGTTTGCATTATCTCCGGCCCGTGGATGGATTTCACCGGACCCGGACAGGTGACTATTTCATGGGATACGGATATGAAATCCACCGGCATCGTATTGCTCGATAACACACAGTACTTTAGCGCACTAAATACTCATCACGAGATCGTCATCAAAAATATCACGGGACCTATACATCATTATAAAGTTACCGCTGTAGCTGATTCTGTCGAAGTATCGTCGCTCGAATTCCAATTTAAAATGCCCGAGCAAAATCAGCCTTTTTTATTTGCCGCAATGTCGGACAGCCGGGCGGGATACGGCGGCGCTCAACATAATTTCAATGGTTGCAACTTCCATGATTTGCGCAATATATTCCTAAATGTATATGCCCGGGGAGCCGAATTCGCCATTTTTGCCGGCGATCTTGTCAATGGACATACAACAGACAAGTGGGATTATATCAGTCAACTGGATGCCTGGAAAAAAGCCGTTGAACCGATTGGTCACATCATGCCGATTTTCGAAGGCATGGGAAATCACGACCACGTTATCGACCATTGGGATGACCCGCGTAACTGGCGAGGCATCAGAACAGATAAGATGTTTGGTGAATCCAGTGAAGACATCTTCGCCAAACTTTTCGCTAACCCGGAGTATGATTATCCGAAAAAAGAACATCCGCAAGCCCCAAGCTACAAGGAAAATGTTTATTATTTCGACTGGGGGAATTCACGTTTTATTTCAGTGAATACTAATTATTGGTGGTGTTCCTGGGCTGAAGACATCGGCGGAAATATGGAGGGATATATTTTAGAAAATCAAATGAATTGGCTGAAAAAGACGCTGAAGGGCGCCCGCAAGAACAAATCAATTGAACATGTATTCGTTTTCACCCACGAACCCGCTTTCCCCATCTCGGGACATATCCATGACGCCATGTGGTACAGCGGCGCCGACACAGCCGTTAACCGCTCTATCAATGGTAAGTCTCTTGACCGGTCTCATATTCTTGAGAGCCGGGACGATTTCTGGAACTTGGTTTCACAAAACGGCAAAGTTCGGGCTGTAATTGTTGGCGATGAACATAATTATGCCCGATTGCTGATTGACAAAAAGACGCCGGTTTATCCCGATGGACGATCAAACGAACAATTCAAATATCCCGTCCATCATATTATTTCCGGAGGCGCAGGAGCTCCGTACTATGCCCGTGGAGAAGTTGAGATTCCATGGGAAAACCAGATTAAGGCTTTCTCATCACAACAGCATTATTTGTTGTTTGGTGTAAACGATCAGGATGTATATTTATTTGTGGTATCCGTGACTCAGGAGATTATTGAGGCGCTGAAGATCGTTGAAAACGGTAAGATTGTCGAGATTCCTGTAGCAAAGAAGATGTTAGCCCTGTTTAATCAGGACTGACTACTTTTTACCGTTTACGATAGAAAAATTATTTGCTGTCGGTTTTCTTGGATTTGAACTTCTCGATCAGCTCTGCTGCCCTTTCGGGTACAAACACAGAAAGCAAGCCGAACGCAACTCCAAGAGCTCCGGAAACTCTAATGATAATCAGGACAATGGTTTTATCGAGAATTAATAACAGCAAGCCAAAAATCAAAACAATTATTCCAAAATTTCTCATTGCATAATTCCTTTTCGTTAATATTGTTATTTGTATTGCACTTTCAAAGACATGTCAAGTTCATTATTTTTCTCTTTCACCTTACAGCCCCAGTTCACCGTTACAATTAAGGAAAACAATAGCGCTCCCACTAAAATTAACTAGGCTACATCATAGGGAACAGTGAATTTTTTCCTGGTGGAGCGTTTATATCGTTTTTTTTACCGATTGCCGTTTCTCCCGATTCTAAGTAATTTGTCCCATTAAAATTTTCCTTCCGCTAAATATAAAATTCATTTCAGTCACAGTCAATTATTTGGTAAAAATTATCTGGGCAGAACCTCATACAAAACTTGGTTGCTTTTAACTCTGTGAGAATGTATATTCATCAAAACTTGTGAGTTTGCCATGAAAAGATTCATCATTACCATAACAGGATTCATCTTAACTTTTCAAACGATAATC
>JAHIOG010000017.1 GCA_018895675.1 bacterium | reverse complement strand
TCTTTGAAAGAGAAAAACCCTGATGAAATAGTTTCGCAAGCTTAACATTTCATAGGGTAAACTAATTTAAAATATATTTCACCGGTTAAATCGAGCAATAGAATTATATATTAGACCATTTATAAATAGCACCTTCCAGGGGTTTACTATCTTAGTCTTATAAAATACTCAGGAATTGTTATCTTTCCGTAAAAATGTGAAAATCCGGGAAAATCCAAACGCCTTCGCAGTAGATGTTGCAATTTTTAATACTATCATTAGCCCCAATACGGCGAATTTTTGGGCGATATTTTTGATAGGTGAATTCACAGCATATGCGGCAGCATAAGTTAAAACTGTTCCCTGAAGGATGGACTGCTGCAGGATAAATTTTTCCGTCGGGATATGTTTCCTAACTTCGAGTAAGAGTAGCGCTGCGATTGCCCAAAAGGATGCCACCATTATTGCAGCGCCGATCATATGAATGTCATTATTGATATTATGAGGGAAAACAAACACAAAACACCCGATACCGGCGCTTATGCAGAGATAGCGCTTTAGCTGATAATGAATGATAGCCGGATCTTCTTTGAAGCAAACACTGATTTTCCATAATAAGTAACCGGATAAAAGCATACCAAGGACAAGAATAAAACAGGAATATGTATTTGGCATTCCGTTCTGAGTAACGGTGCTTCCCAGATCGCTGAATGGATATTCCCAGAAAAGAAAAGGTTCGCCGAATGTCAGCATACCAAGACAGAATGTGCCGATGATTAAGATGACCAAAAAGGAGAACAAGTTGCTGATTTTCTCATTAACTAATTCAGGCATGATATAAAACCAATTTCACAGTTATTATTCAATTTTTACATGCAACTAATATTATAAAGATTTCTAAAATTTACAATAGCCAATTTGGGTTTGTAAGTATATACTTTATTGTAGTTCTAATTTTTTTTATGGATAGTTCTGATATACAAATCGATAATAAAAAAATGTATCCCGGCGACGAAAAAAGAAAGACATAATGGGACGAAATTACTATTAAGAGACAGGTTTTAAAATTGAAGAGGCATAAATCATGAAACTTAATCTTCGCACTAAACTCATTAGTGGATTAGTTTTCGTCCACCTTTTGTTGGTCATCGTCGGATTAATCGAGAGAATTTGCCGAGGCTATGCCCAGATGTAATTCATTTGACTCTAAGATTATGACAGGCTGCCGAAAAATATAGGCCGGTGTTTTCACACCGGCCCATAATACGTCACATCTTATGTCTCAATTAAAATATGTACCGTAAACCGATTTGGATTCTCCAACGAGAGTAAATACTCGGATCGTCAATAAAGGTCTTTTCCGGCCCATTGAAATTAAAGACAGGTTCATCATTGGCATCCCAGCCAACGAGAGTTAAAGGCGAAGTAGCAGACGAACTGGCGATCTTTCTCACGCCCCATCCGTCATTAATCAGGTTTCCAAAGTTTAAGATGTCGAAACTGAACTGAAACGTATGTTTATGTCCGCCAACATTCAGGTAGAAATCCTGAAGAACCCGAAGGTCGATATTACTGAACCAGGGGTTAAGTGCGCCGTTTCTTTCGGCTATCTCACCTCTGTGGCTGCTTAAGTAATCATCCTGTTTAATAAATTTATCGAGATCCGACCACTGGTCTGCGGCTGAATAAGTAACAGTACCCTGATTGTCCGTCACATCCTGAAGGGTGATTTCACTTTCGTCATCCGGGATATAGATAAGATCATTTCCACCATAACCATCACCATTCACATCACCTGAGTATATGAAGGAATACCTGTTTCCGCCGGAGTAGATGTATCTGTTACCTTGTGCGACTTCCATGAACAGACCGAAACTCGTAGCCATCTTATCAGACCACTGGTGCCGGTAATTCGCTGTTCCGATGAATCGATGCGGGTTTCCGAATTCCGAATAACTGATATTGGGGGTGTTCGGGTCGCCCTGAACAGGCTGGCTTTGCCATAATACACTCGCTATCTCAGTGGATTTCAGATTGTTCTTCGCATTCAGATAAGTGTAAGCAAAACTGGTTTCGAGTCCGTTTTTGAAGAACTTTCTTAACTGAGCAGTAATGGTAAAGTTATAACCTTCATTGGTATTATCGATGACATAAACGCCTGCGTTTTCACCGGGATAGGCTGTATTCAACTCATGAGCAAGATCCTTGGCGCCAAAATAGGGTCTCCCGTCATCAAGATAGCCGACTGGCTCAACCAGATCGGCATTTCTCATATAAATGGCATTAATGTCTTTTCCATATACCAATTCGAGTGTCCCAAGCATGTTCCCGGGTAACTTCTTGTCAACGGCGATATTGCTTGTCCATACCTGCGGTAATTTGAAATCGGGAACCATGGCATTCAAATCAAAAGATTGTTGCAGAATAGATCTTCCTTCATAAAGACGATCTTCGCCATCGTCAGTTTCGTGATCGTCGGGTACATCAGCTTCGGCAATTCCCGGATATAATTTCGGGTTTGTGCCCGGGTTTGAAATTACATTTCCATACCATACAAATGGCATACGTCCTGTAAATATACCGGTTCCTCCACGAAGTTGAAAAGAGCGATCGCCGGTTACATCCCAGTTAAAACCAAAGCGCGGTGAATATAACGGTTTCGAATCAGGTAATTTTGCCTGATCAACTTTTTCATCCTTGTCATTTTCATCCAGGCATATCAGGCTTGTTGAAAAGGAGTTTTCAACAGGTTCGGTTTTATAAATTGGAATATCAATCCGCAATCCATAGCTTAGATTCAGGGCCGGAGTTAACATAAATTCATCTTGAGCATAAACCGAAAATTGACGGAAGTCAATTTCCTCTCCTTTGTATGGTCCGGTACCGACCATTGACCGAAAATCTACACGTTCGGAATCCGGTAAAGCTGGATCGGTTGCAGCTAAAAAATCGTCAAGAGTGCTAAATGTTGTTCCACCCAGGAACGTTGCCCAGGAAGCGTCCAGCATGAAAAGACCATGACGGAAAATATTAAATGAATTGAAGAATTTGAACTGTTCATAGTTAAGACCCAGTGTGAAGACATGTTTACCCATGAAGTAACTGAAATTATCTGTTATCTGTAAAACATCCTGATCCAGGATATTATGGATTGAAAAGGGTTCATGACCTACGGTCGTGTAAGTTACACCATCTTCACCGATTTCAACTGTTGGGAAATCTTCACTGAACGGCTCGCGGAAATCCCTGAAGCTGTTATAACTGAAGAACAATTTATTAGCCATTTTTCCGCCAAAAGTGCTGTTTAATTCCGCAGCATATGAGTTCAATTCATTATTAATGGCATAGCCCGAATTTTGAAAAGGTAAACTGCTTGAATTGGGACCGCGTCCGGTATTGTTGAAACTAAGCACAAAACCATGCGGCGGCAAGTCACGCACCGCGTCTAACAGATTGTAGCGAAAGGTAAATTTATGATTCTGGCTAATATTCCAGTCTAATTTGACAAGCAGCTTGTTGTTATCTGTAGCGTGGGTATAGTCTTCATAAGGGCCGGTATCATAATCATAAACGTCCATCATTCTCTGACGAATTGCGTCCATAACGTCAGCTTCCACGCGGGATTCGCCAAATTTGACCGTACCATCCTGATCTGCAACAAAAGGTGAACCGGGGTCATCTCTTCTTTCAAGTTCAGCGTTAACAAAGAAGAAAATTTTATTTTGTATGATCGGTCCGCTGAAAGTAAATCCTGATTGATTATAAGTAAGATCGGGGATAGCTGATACTTCCTCTCCATTTACTTTATTCCCGGTTAAATTTTCATTGCGCATAAAGCTGTACACCGAACCTCTAAACTGATTGGTTCCGCTCTTGGTAACTGTATTAATACCGGCTCCGGTAAAGCCACCTTCACGGACATCGAATGGGACAATGGATATCTGCACCTGTTCCACAGCATCATAGGGTACAGGTTCCGCGTTTGTTTGACCACCCGGCGCCGGATCGTCCAGGCCAAAAGAGTTATTAAAATAAGAACCGTCTAAGGATATATTGTTATATAACCAGTTACGTCCTCCAAAACTAAAATTACCGTCACTTCTAGGATCTAAACGTGTTAGGTCCCTGGTGCTGCGCTTGATTGAAGGCATTTGAGCGACTTGATCGGCTCCAACGAAAGTTGCTGCACCATTACGATCACTGTTCATAATCTCATCCCTTTGACCAATCACTTCAACGGCTTCCATATCAATGGCTTCTTTTGTCATCTGGAAGTCGAGGCGCATTGTCTGTCCCAGTCTTAATAATACATCTTCTTCAGTGAGTTCTTTATAACCGATAAAGGTTACTTTGACGGAGTAAGGTCCTCCAATCCTCATGTTTGGAATAGTATAAGCGCCCTCTGCACGTACAGCGGCGCCATACATTGTCCCGCTTGGTTCATGAGTGGCAATTACATTTGCCCCTTGTAAAGGCCTGCCATTTTCATCCATTACTAATCCGCTAAGACCAGATGTCGTAACACCTTGTCCCCAGACGGAAGTTGTCAACAACAAACACATTACTAAAAACGTCAAAAGTCTTAAATGTTTTTTAAAGTTCATAGTTGTTCCCCTTTTTTAAAATTAAAATTTCCTCACCACATTTAATAATCTAATCTTCGTTATATCATTAATTACCCTCCTTCCATAATAAACATGAAAATGATATGTTACAAGACATTCTATATACCTATTTCCTCAATTTTTGAAAGTAATTCCTGCGGTTTGGTAATGAGAAAATCCGGTTTTAAATTCCAGTCAGAAATATTAACATTCGCTCCATATGTGATTAAAACTGATAAAATTTGAATGTGTACATTCTTTTTAATTAAATGTAAATTTGCATTATTAGCGCATTCTATATCGGTTTTATGGTCACCTATAAACAAAACCACACCTTTTTGAGAGTCCATCAATCTATCTATACAACATAGAAGTCCATCCGGGGCAGGTTTTTGTTGTTGGATGGGTACTTCTTCAAAACCAATAATACACTCGAATACATTGTTTAGATCATCCATTTGAAGCTGTTTTATAATGTTTATTTTTGAGTTTTGTGAGACAATGCCCTGAGGATAATTATTTAACTTATTTACTACTTGTTCAATTCCGGGATATAATAAAGTTGGTGTATCATCCTCGAGTTGGTATTGCGTCCACATTTTACCAATCTGATCAACCTCATGCATTTTCAGACCGAACCAATTGCTGTATAAATCTCTCCAATTTGTGATTTTTTCTATAGCGTGTAGATAATTATCGTAGGACTGTAATGCCCAAAATTCAGAAGGTTCTTTCTTTAAAAAGTCTCGTAAGATTTTTTGAGTAACAACGTAATTCTTCTGTTTTGTATTGACCATGGTGCCATCATAGTCCCATATAATTGCTTTTACAGCATCATTTGAAAAACTACAATTATTCATCAATTCTGGCAGGCTCTTTTAAAGAATTTTATACATTTTTGTTTATCCAGATGCCCATTTGTTCTCACACCACTGCATACATCAACGCCAAACGGTCGCACTGTTTTAATTGCATCAGCGATATTTTCAGGCGTTAAGCCTCCGGCAAGAAAGATAGGGATCTTTAACGCTACTCTTATTTTTTTACTTATATTCCAATTGTGGGTACGCCCAGTACCCCCGAGCTCTCTAACTGTTGCATGTCGATTACCGGAATCTAATAAAACGGCATCAACATGATCTTCAACAGATAATGCTTCATCAATAGACTCTTCACAAGTGACATGAATAACCTGAACAATTGATATTCCGGGCAGGTTTTTTTTTAAATCTTTGTGGGTTCCTTTAATAAGACGGTCAACAATCTGGATTGTGTTTGTACGACAAAAATAATGTTGCTTCATTATTTCATTAATTGTCTGTTTGGAAGTGAGGAGAAATGTGCCTATTGCCGGAGGAACATTTGAAACAATGTCAGCGATCAAGTCTAATGAGATAACTCCGGGACCACTTGGCATTTCAGACACAAAACCCAGAGCGGAGGCGCCACATCTTATAGCGAATCTTGATTCTTCTACGCTATTGATACAGCAGATTTTTACGCGAGGGCTTCTGGTTTCTTCCAATTGTTGTCCCAATTCTAAAAAACTATTGTAAAAGCGACCTTGTTCGATTGAGACCTTAAATAATGTTTTCTTGTCTTAAAAATCCCTGGAAAGTTACCTAAAGTTAAATAAGTATTTTGACAAATCAAGCCAATTTATAGTAAAAAACCATTTATAATTTTAATTACATATATCACGCAATACAGAGGTAAAATGAGTTGTAAAATGGCAATAACATAATGAATCAATATCAAATTCAATTAATATTTTTTTGAAAAATATTATTTACATGGAAATAAATCCAAACCTCCGATAATGTATAGTAACTTTTCAGTGACCTAATACTGAAAGTCTCTGATAGTAAAAGCATGACAGAGTGTTGAAAATCTCCGCCCGACTTGTAAGAATCAGGTGGATTATGCTGACAGTTGATGCCAGATCAGGGCGCCGGCTCCTAAAATAGCGGCTTCACCCATAAGCAGTCCGGAAGGCAGGATTTTGACCTTATTCTTGAAAATATGCAGCAGATTGGCTTCCATATGCTCTTTTGCCGGTTTGAAGATATAATCGCCGGCGGCAGCCAGTCCACCGAATAGGAAAATCGCTTCGGGACTGAAATACACGACAGCATTTGCGAGAGTTTCACCTAATAATCGACCGGTTGTTTCAAAAGCTTCCCGGGCGAGTGCGTCATTGGTTAAAGCGGCGTCATATATCTTTTTGGAATCTAACTGGTCGATAGGGATATTTCGCAGCAGGCTGGGTTTGTCTGAAGAGAATAACAGCTCTTTGATTGTCCGTGTGATACCGGTTGCCGAAACATAGGCTTCCAGACAACCGTGTCTGCCGCAGCCACAGAGTCTTCCATTTCGTTCGATAATAACATGTCCCATTTCTCCGGCAAATCCGTCATGACCATAAACCAATTCACCATTTACAACAATCCCGCTGCCTAAGCCGGTGCCGAGGGTTATTTCAATGAAATTCTGCATATCTTTGGCATTGCCGAACATCAATTCACCAAGCGCGGCGGCATTTGCGTCATTCGTAACCGCAACGGGAAGATTTATATGATTGTTTATTAATTCAACCAGATCGATACTTTTCCAGCTGAGATTCGGAGGATTTTCAATTTTTCCTGTATAATGATTTGCGTTAGGCGCTCCGACGCCAACGCCCTTGATTATAAAAGATTGAGAAGATTTTGATATGGTATCTTTAAATTTTATAAAAAGGCGTTTAAACATTTCTTCAGCCGGTTTATCCGCCTCGGTTGGAATTTTACACCTAAGATGGCAATTGCCCTCTTGATCGACCAGACCAAAAAGAGTATTTGTTCCGCCAATATCAATGCCCAATGTCACTTCAGTTGAATTCATTTTTCTTTCCTGTTAATTTGACCAGTAATTGTAGTTTTCACATCAATAGTTTAGCAGATTTTTCCGAAGGTTGCAGTAAATTATTTTTTACAGGTAATATAAAAACTATTGCTTTACGCTGTTTTTTTACCATCATTGGACAACTTTTTTGTATATTGAGTCGTCAATACAACATGATAAAATTTTATCAAACAAACGGGAGCTAGGATGTTGAAGAGGGCGATCTTATTTGTAATATTGGTTTTCATTCCGTGTTTCATAAAAGCAAAGCTAACGACTGAGGAACTGGATTCATTCCGGCTTCGGGAAGCGTCTGCTTCTTTTGTTAAAGAACAAAAAATTGTAATTGATGGGAAATTGAATGAAGCAATCTGGCGGTCAGGTGTTTGGCAGGTAAATTTTATTCAGCGTGATCCTAACGACGGTTCAACTGAGACATATAAGACTGAATTTTGTGTGTTTTATGATTCCGATTATTTATATGTTGGCGCAAAAGCGCATGATCCTGAACCGGATAAAATTATTGCGATTCTGACGCGTCGGGACAGCTATTCGCAATCAGACTGGATGTATGTATCCCTGGACAGCTATAATGATAATCGGACAGCCTTTGAATTCGGGCTTAACGCAGCGGGGGTGAAACACGACTTGCGGCGTTTTGACGATACCAATGCAGACGATGATTGGAATGCGGTTTGGGAAGGCAAATCACATATCAATGATGAGGGCTGGACCGCTGAATGGCGCATTCCATTTCGGGAATTGAGGTTTACTTCCAGTGATGATATGCAATGGGGATTTCAGATGTATCGGGAATTACCCCGTCATAATAGTGAATTGTCGGTCTGGTCTTACTGGTCTCATTCAGAGGAAGGATTTGTTTCGCAATACGGTGCGCTAAAGGGTTTGCAGAATATTTCGGTAAAGAATCCGGTTTATATAGCTCCCTTTGTAGCGGGACAGGCTAATGTGTCAAAAAACCTGGTCAATCCGGTTCATGAAAAGGATTATGATTTATTATCGAATATCGGCGCCGATATTCGCTACAGTAGTCCCAAAGGATTGACATTTAATGCTACAATTAATCCGGACTTTGGGCAGGTAGAGGCGGATCCTGCTGATTTCAACCTGACTGAATTTGAAACCTATTTCTGTGAGAATCGTCCATTTTTCATGGAAGGCGGTAATATCCTGCGTTTCAGTTTGGGGTTTGGCGATGGTGATGCTCAGTTTAATAATCTCTTTTATTCACGAAGAATTGGCAGAAGTCCACAGGGCTGGGTACCCGAGGATGATGAGAAAGAAGTCATTACGACTTCCTATCCTGAGAGAACCAATATTTTGGGAGCGGCGAAATTAACGGGAAAGACAACTAATGGATTGTCCATAGGCGTCATGGAAGCAGTAACAAGTGAAGAAACAGGAAAAGTGTTATATGATGATGATACAAGACAGGTTGGAGTCATTGAACCGTTATCGAATTACTGGTTATCACGGGTCCAGCAGGATTTCAACGATGGTCAGACAAGTATTGGTGGTATTTTCACGGCTGTGAATCGCAAACTGGATGATACAGGCATAGATTACCTGCATAAGGCTGCATATACCGGCGGTATTGATATTGACCACGAGTTCTTAGACCGGAAGTATGGATTTCAGGGCGCTATTGCTTTCAGCAATGTTCGAGGGGATACAACTGCTATTCAGGAAACTCAAATGAGTTCCGCACGATATTATAACCGGGTTGACGCCGATTACCTGGAATACGATCCTTTACGGACTTCCATTTCCGGTTATGCAGTAAAAGCCATTTTAACCAAAAATACAGGCAATATCCGGGCGGCTACCGGTGGAATGGCATTTAGCCCCGGATTTGAAATTAATGATATGGGTTTCTTACGCCAGGTAGATGATGTCACTCAGTTTACCTGGATCCAATATCGCAAATGGGAAGACATGAAACGTCTTCGTTCATTCCAGATGAATTTTAACCAGTGGTCCGTCTGGAATTTTAATGGAGATCGGCGGAATATCGGCGGAAACATCAACATGCATTTTGACTTTAATAACAATTGGGGCTCCGGTTTCGGTATTAATAAAGGCTGGGGTGGTCTTGATCCGGCATTTAACCGAGGCGGTCCGGCAATGCAAACGCCGGATAATTGGAATCTGTGGGGATATGCTAATACCGACGGACGTAAAAAAGTAATTCTTCAAATGGAAGGATTTTATTTTCAAAGTGATGATGACGTAATTGGCATTGGGATTGAGCCTGAAATTACCTGGCGACCTAAACAAAATATCCAGCTGACGGCAGGAGTAGAATTTAATAGACTAAAGGATACATGGGCATGGATAGGCAAAGCTGAAGATGAGAATGGTGAAACCCAGTATATATGGTCATCGATGGATCAAAAAACTTTTAGCATGGTCTTGCGGGCAGATTTAACACTGACTCCAACATTATCAATACAATACTTTGCTCAACCCTTTTTTACGGCTGGAGAATATTTCGATCTGATGTGCGTGAATGATTCTTATGCAAAGGATTATAATAAACGGTTCGAGAAATTTGGGGACGACATCATCTATAATTATGACAATGGTGAGTATGAGGTTGATAAGGGTAATGATGGAATTATTGATTATACTTTCGAAGGACAAACGGATTTCAATTATAAACAGCTCCGTTCGAACCTTGTACTTCGCTGGGAATATCTAACCGGTTCGGCAATCTATCTGGTTTGGTCGCAGGGATTTACCGATTACGAAAGTTTCAAACCCTTCGATATTCCGAGGGATACAAGAACAATATTTGATACCGATGGCGATAATGTCTTTATGATTAAAATCAGTCACATGTTGAATATATAATACAAGCACTGACATCTTCTCTGAAAAGCCGGTTTTTCAACCGGTGTCATTTGAATAAATACCATTATCGGTTTGATTGAAAGTTGCAGATATTATTAACCCCGCAGTCTGCTGAAGAACGGACATGCGGCCCGTAGGGTGATTAATTCACGAGCTCGTGAATTAATCAGGTTAAAAACGGGTGAAATTATGCAAACTGTATAATTTTTTTAAAAATTCTTTGCGTCTCTTTTGCATGTCTACGTGCGACGCACAGGCAGGCGACCTTTGCGAGATAAAAAAGTCATCGTGTCTTCCCCCGCTTACTTCGAAGTACTGTGTCTTAGTAGTTTATCACTTCTTTAGGATTCCGATAAGATCCATATCAAGTAAGCCTACAAAACTAATCTTCAGGATACCCCCCAGCGGCACAAAACGTTCCCGGTTTTCCAGTCCAAAGAGCCGTACTCCGTGCAACCGCACCAGTTCCTCGCCGCTGCGCACTGTCCATTGTAATTCGTAGGTACAGATATCATCGCTCGTATCATTCAACCTTTCCAATCCGATAGGGTAGGTTTCAGCCAGAAACAGCACTTCGTTGATTTCTGTAAAACGGCGTTGTAAGAGCAATCGCACGAGCTCGATCAGGTTAACTGCCCCGGTCTGAAAGCCCGTTTTGTAGATTTTTAATTTGAATTCCCGGGGCTTATCGGCATCGTATTGGATAAAATGCCATTTGTCGTTGATCTTACGGTATTCAAAGCGTTCGCCGTTACGGGCGATAACCTCGTCCACAAAGCCGGAATCATCCTGCCAGTAGGAAAGATACTCGATGTCCCATTTCTCGAAAGGCGGATCGTATGTGATAGAGAAAGAATCCCGGTCGCTGATGATTACATCGCCAATTTCTATATGTCCCAGTTTTAGTTTGAAGAGATAAACGTTGGCGCTCAGGATATATCGTTCCCGGAAAGATCGATCACCGTTAAGATAACTGTTTTCCAGTCGTTGTCGTTCCGCTTTATCCACCTGCACCGGGAAATTATCAATGCTGCCTTTTTCGGCAAACAGCAACTGTGTTAGCAGCAGAACCAACAAAATCCATTGCAGCTTCGGGAGACTAAACATATAGACTCATTGTGGCCTTCAGACCTTCTTCGCGTTTTTCGTGTAAATTCTCTTAAACCAGAAAACTCAAGTCTGCACCCGGTTTATATTCCTCGGCTTCTCTACCATGACGCATCAGCCGCGCACCGGTAGTGCCTTTGAGAATCATGTTGTCGCCTGTTATATGCAGTATAGCGCCTTCGCGAAGCCCGACGACAGGAATATCGTTGAAAACATGAAATTCCTTGATACGTGTTTCACGGGTTTCGCCCATGTGTTTGGAATTGGGATCGGGATCGATGTAATGGGGATTGAGGTTGAAAGGAACCAGTTGGAGAGCATCAAAGCTCGGCGGATACATGATCGGCATATCGTTGGTGGTCATAATGCTCCGGCAGGCGACGTTGGAACCGGCGCTGGTACCGATATAAGGCTTGCCCTTAGCGACTCCCTCCCGAATAATGTCCATTAGATCGTTTTCATATAGATTGGTCAGCAGAACAAACGTATTCCCGCCGCCAATGAAAATTGCGTCGGCATTGCGGACAGCCGCTTTCATGTCTACGGCTTCATGAATACCCGACAGTTCATAGCCCATTTTTGCAAAACGTTCTCTTGCGATCTTTGTATAGCCGTCATGACTGATCCCACCCGGTCGTGCGAAGGGGACGAAAATAACTGTTTTGCGGTCACCCAGGAATTCGCGGATACTGGCTTCGCAATGATCCAGGAAGCCGCTGCCGTGGAGGGTGGAGTTGCTGATG
>JAHIOG010000154.1 GCA_018895675.1 bacterium | reverse complement strand
TATGTAAGACTAACTAAAATATCTGCAATCGGCAAGTAATTTATTTGAGAATTAATAAGAATTTCCTTTCTCGTCGATCATTGGGACGAAACGGACTGGAATAGCAGTTTCTGGCACCAGCTTACCGTCACGTTTTCGAAATAATAAAAGATTTTGACGGATCAATGAACCAACGGGTATAACAAGACGACCGCCTTCTTTTAATTGGTTGATCAGGGCTTCCGGGACTTCACTGGGGGCACATGTTACGAGTCCAGTGATCTACGGGAAAACAATATTTTAGCGTTTTGACCTTCACCAATTCGCCTAAACGGAATATCACCGCCGGAAATGAGTTTATCCAATTTACTCTTTGATAAATGTAAATATTCAGAAGCCCGGTAATATCCAGCCAGGTGGAATTTTGAACCTGTAAGGATCGCTCCAGGTGTTCAAGTTTGCTTAATATTTCGGCTAAGGCTTCCATTTTTAACCCTATATTTCCTTTGATTCATAGAAATCCATTACTGCTGTTATTGCCGGATTCAGTACTTATTTGTTGATGATGTATAAAACCGAACATTTGACTCATGGCAGTTTTATCGTTGGCATGGCGCCGGGAATCGGATATCTCATCTGGGGCTTGATTAATAAACAATGGGAAATTGGGTTCAACCGTGGTCGTTCTTAATGATGTATTGGGCATTTCTCAGAATTTCATCAAACTAATCTAAATCCATCATAAAAATATACGGACATTGAACCTGAACAGTCGGTGATTAACCAGTTTATCAATCTGTCTATCCAGGAAACTCCGGCTGAATCGGTGGGTATAAGAATTAAACCACGAAGGCACAAAGACACGAAAATATAAGTTTATGTTTTTCGCTAAAGGTATCCTAAATTGTTAAGCAGTAGAATTTAAAAAAACCAAAGAAGGGGGCCAGTACAGAACTGATACATTACTCTCATTCCGGTGCTCCTCGCCTGACAGGCCGGGCAGGTGTTCCGGAACTTAGTAAAAAGTGGATCCGGATTGTTCCAACTTTTACTTGAAACAGAAATGGAATTACTGCGCAAATGCTGATAAGTAAAACCTTGATTATGATATTTTAAATATTTATTATAAAAGTAAAATGATTGATTATAGGAACAATAATGATATCTAAAAAACAAATTGATTTAGTCTCCGGCATAGTATCACGAATATTTAAAGTGAATAAAGTATATCTGTTTGGCTCGTATGCTTATGGTAAACCTGATTCTGAAAGCGATTTAGATATTTGTATAGTAGCTAACCTGAAAGGTAAAAGGAAAATTGACATGATTAGAGAAATACGACGGGAAATAAGTTCAATTTCAACTTTTCCAATAGATATTTTACTTTATGAGTATAAAGAATTTAATGATAGAGCCTCTCTTCATAATACTTTCGAGCACAAGATATTAAAGGATGGGATATTGATTAATGGATAATTTTCAAATTGCCCGGGAATGGTTTAATATTGCTGAAATGGATATTGCTTCTGCAAAATACCTTCAGAATATGTATCCTATTCCAGTAGAAATAATTTGCTATCATTGTCAACAATCATCAGAAAAATTTCTAAAAGGTTTTTTATCGGCTTGCGGGCACGAGATAACAAAAACACATGATTTGATTTTGCTAAATAAAATGTGTCAAAAATATTATGTAGAATTTAAATCAATAGAAGAAGAATGTTTGCGACTTACAGATTATGGTGTAAACATCAGATATCCTTATCCAATGGAATTGAATGAAACGGATTTAAAAATAGCAATTAAGGATGCTGGAAAAATTAAGAATTTTGTTATAGAAAAAATTGAGTCGATTAAATCCGGTAAATGAATTTAGAAGCCATTATTATAAAAAAGGGCGATCCAATGAACCGCACTTTTTATTTTATTGTTGACTTTTACAAAATATTCCTTAATTTCTCTTAAGAAAAATATCTTAGGTATTAATGAATACTCGCTGTAGATATTATGCTCCATCACCAACATTCTTTGGGAATGCCGGAAGTCTATAAATGGTCGTCTTGAAAAAACACACAGTATTCTCCATCACAATATTCGTCCTATTATCATTGCCTTTATTATTATGTGGTTCTGAAAATCTTGCGGTTGTGGATTTTGCCAACGAGGGTGTATCGGTAAATGATGCCAAAATAGTAACCGATCGAGTAAGAACCGCCCTGGTAGATTATAATTTATTTGAAGTTGTCGAGCGCGATAAACTTGATAATATTCTTGAAGAACAGGGGCAACAACTTTCGGGCTGTTT
>JAHIOG010000153.1 GCA_018895675.1 bacterium | reverse complement strand
GGACAATTGAAAATCGCTCCTGAACACAGTGAAAAACGGGTTCTGGACAAAATGGCTAAAGCCGGCGCAGATCTTTTACTTGAATTTAAGAATCGATTTGACACATATTCTGCGCAGGCTGGCAAAAAGCAGTATTTGACATACTATTTCATCGCCGCTCATCCCGGCTGCAGCGAAGAGGATATGAGAGCGTTACGATCCTTTGCCATTCGAGAATTGCGCATTTATCCGGAACAGGTGCAGATATTCACACCGACGCCATCGACCTACTCCAGCCTGATGTACTATACAGAAATCGATCCGTTTACAATGGAATCCCTGTTTGTTGAAAAACTGCAAAAACAAAAAGATGTCCAGAAAAACATCCTGGTAGCGAAACCACGCACATCAGCCACGAAAAGGAAACGAAAGAATGGATGACACGCGTTTAAATGAATTAATAAATGCCCTTAAAGCCCTGGAAAATGGTGATTTTAATCCACATATCAACGTTCAAGATTCCAAAGAATTTTCCCATTTAAGTAAAGCCATTCTTTCCGTCGGAAAATCTTTTGAACAGCGTTGTAATGAGCAACGAATCCTGACATCCATTACCGAAAAAATCAATGAGGGATTGTTGCTTAGCGAAATTCTCGATCATGTTTTTGATTCCTTCCGGTCGATTATTCCTTACAACCGGATTGGAATTGCCCTGATCGATAAAGAAAAAAACCTGGTGTGCGCCTGCTGCGCTCGTTCCGAAGCGCCGGAAATTAAAATTGACCGGGGCTACTCAGCGCCTCTAAAAGACAGCAGTTTGCAAAACATCATCGAAACCGGTAATCCCCGAATTATCAACAATCTCAAACAGTATCTTAAAGAACATCCCAAATCTGTGTCCACTCGTCTGATCGTTGAAGAGGGTATGCAATCGAGCCTGACCTGTCCATTAATTGCGATGGATAAACCCATTGGTTTTATCTTTTTCTCGAGTCTTCAACCGAATACTTATGAAGACATTCATATCGATCTGTTTTTAAAAATCGCCAGCCAGTTATCGATTATCCTCGAAAAAAGCCGCATGTACGAACAACTAATTCAATTAAGCGAATTAAAAAATAAATTTCTCGGAATTGCAGCTCATGATCTAAGAAGTCCGATTGGAGTCGTTAAAAATTTTATTATCCTCTTCCTGCAAGGATATCTCGGTGATATCGACGATAAGCAGCGGGAAGCCATGATGACAATGGATAGAAATTGTGACCGAATGCTGAACCTGATTGGGAATCTGCTGGATTTCAGCGCCATTGAATCCGGAAGGCTTGAATTAAAATTTCAGACCGTGGACTTGCATAAATTCTTTCATACTTACCAGTCAATGACTAAATCGCTGGCTGAGAAAAAACAAATTGAATTAAAACTGAAAATAGAGCCGGATTTACCAAACATTATCGTCGATTCCGACCGCATTATGCAGGTTTTGGATAATCTTGTGACTAATGCAATAAAATTTTCATATCCCAATACTACTGTTACAATCAGCGCCCGCAAGATCAATGGTAATGTCGAAATATCCGTTGCGGATCAGGGACAGGGAATCCCGGAAGATGAAATCTCTAAAATATTCAAGGAGTTCAGCAAAGCCAGCGTACGTCCGACAGCCGGAGAAAAAAGCACCGGACTGGGATTAGCGATTGCCAAGAAAATAATCGAGGCACATCAGGGTACGATCAGCGTTGCGAGTGAAGTGGGTAAAGGGACAACGTTTATGATTGATATGCCGATAGGAAAGCAGTAATTATAAATCTACAATATTTTTTTCCAATTTATTATGTAAATAATCCACCTATCTTATGACGGTACAACAGAGAAAAATTACATGAAGAAACAAGATAAAATTGCGGCAATTAATGAACAGCACTGGGAAAAGATGGTACAGGAAGGATGTGGCTTCACGCTTCCCTGGCTGAATCTGGACCGGAACCTCATTCAAAAATATATTAACGGTCAATTGGTGCCTGTACCCGAACCGTTAATCGATATTTATCCTGTTGATATTCTCCAAAATATCCAGGGCAAGGATGTCCTTTGCCTGGCTTCCGGCGGCGGGCAACAGTCCGCGGTGTTTGGACTGCTCGGGGCACAGGTGACAGTCGTGGATCTTAGTGAAGGACAGTTGGAAGGCGACCAAAAAGCAGCAGTCCACTACGGTTATAAAGTAAGCACTATCAAGACAGATATGCGCGACCTCTCTCCTCTTAAAGATAACTATTTTGACCTCGTCTACCAGGCGCCGTCCATG
>JAHIOG010000152.1 GCA_018895675.1 bacterium | reverse complement strand
TAATTTTGCTTCGGGGTTGTGATGTGGAAGGGTTACAGAGTAAAGCCCTGTTGCCAAAAGGAAATTATAAAACCTGACAGGTTTGTGGCAGAGTTACGATTTACGTAACACAATCACTTTTGATTGTGTAATGCCAAAATCATTCAATTTTTCGACCAGTCCCGTCAACTTATCCGATCAAAATCTAAAAGCAGTCAACCGGAATGTTTGACTTTCCATGGTGATGTTGTAATTTTGACGGCGCAGGCAATTATAATAAAGCAGGAGTATAACCATCAGATGACAAAGATAATTAATATTAATAGCTGGCAGCGCAAACGCCAGTATGAATTTTTCCGGCAGTTGGATTATCCGCATTTCAACATTTGCACCAACCTGGATATTTCCAAAGCCCACCGATATTCCAAAGAATGCGGAATATCGCTTTTTAAGACGATTCTTTACGTCACCATCAAAACCGCCAATGATATTCCGGAGTTCCGATTTCGCATTCGGGAAGATCAAGTTGTTGAGCATGATATTATTCATCCCTCTTTTACTGTAAGTGTAGAAAACGATCAATTTAGCTTCTGCACGGTGAATTATGACGAGAACGTTGAAAAATTCTTCGCAATCGTAAATAAGGGAATTGAGCGAGTCAAACAACATCCTTCACTTGTCGATGAACCGGGTCGCGATGACCTGGTATATATTTCCTGCCTGCCCTGGATTTCTTTTACCGGTATCATGCACCCGATCCACATGCATCCTGTGGACTCGGTTCCGCGCATCGCCTGGGGTAAATATATTCACGAGAGTGATAGTGTGAAAATCCCCTATGCTCTTCAGGCTCATCATGCTCTGGCGGACGGATTCCATACCGGGAAGTTCTTCAATCTATTCCAGGAAATGATCAATCAACCGGAGCGTTTATTTAAAACAAATCAAAGCAGTAAATAATAAACGATGCTAAGGGTTGATGGTTTCGTCCCAAAGGGATCTCTTTGAGATAAAAAGTGATTATATGTGTCCGGCAGCTGCCGGATGAGCGAAGCGAAGAAGAATCTCCGACGAGAACCCTATAGAGATTCTTCACTCGTACCTCGTTCAGAATGACAGTTTTGATACGTTTTACGATTCCATCAAGGTTTACTCTTTGATTAATTGCTTATACAGCGCCAGGTACTGCCCGGCTGATTGTTTCCAGGAAAAATCGGCTTTCATTCCGTTCAGTATTATCTGCTGCCATTCTTTCTTTTTATAATAGATAGAAATCGCCTGGCTTATAGATTTAACCAAATAGTCGGCAGAATAATCGCCAAATAAAAAGCCGTTGCCCCGCTTACCGTCCCAATCCAGGATCGTATCCGCCAGACCACCGGTCTTATGTACCACCGGAACCGTTCCGTACTTCAAACTCACCATCTGGGTGATCCCGCAGGGTTCATAGCGGGAGGGCATCAGGAAGATATCACAGCCCGCCATGATTTTATGAGAAAGCGGGTCATTGTAACTGAAATCGATTTTCAGGCGTTTTGCATAAAGTTTTGCAAATTTCCGCAATTCCTGCTGATAGGATTCATCTCCGCTGCCGAGAATAATCAATCCCACATCCTGAGCCATGATCCGATCCAGGGCTTCCAGCAACACCGGAATCCCCTTCTGCTCCACCAGCCGGGAGACCATCCCGATCAACGGTTTATCGAGAAGCCCGTTGTCCAATCCCGTTTCGTCAAGTAAAGCCACCTTGTTGATTCGTTTATCTCCAAGACTGCCAGAAGAATATTGTTTGCTTATAAATATATCTGTTGCGGGGTTCCACTCCGAATAGTCCACCCCGTTTAAAATGCCAAAAACATGCTGTTGATTTTCATATATTACACTCTTCAGTCCGGCGCTTAATACCTCATCGGTCATTATTTCTTTTGCATGGGTCGGACTGACCGTACTCACAGCATCAGCAAAAATAATTCCGGCTTTGAGTGGGTTGATCTTTCCATACCACTCCAGCGGAGCCGTGGGATTGAAGAGTTCATCCGGCAGGTTATAAATCCCCCGGTGTTCCATGCTAACAATTCCCTGGTACGCGATATTATGCAGGGTCAGCAATGTTTTTGTGTTTAGGAATTGTGAATAATCAGATGATTGGTTTTTCAGATATACGGGTATTAATGCTGTGTGATTATCATGGCAGTGAATCAGATCGGGAGTCCATTTTAGGACGCTACAAATTTCCAGGGATGCCCTTGACAGCAGGAGAAATCGTTTGTCGTTATCCTCGTATGGTTTACCGCTTTTATTTTCATAAATACGCCGTGATCCGAAATATTGTTCGTTTTCAATAAAATAAACCCGGTGATTCGAATGTCCGGGCGATATCCATCTTGAAATACCACAATCCACGGTCTCATTTTCTATTTGTACCGAAAAGCGGTAAGGGCTGCTTTCAAGATTATGTGATTGTCTGTCTATTGTTCCGTAGGCGGGCGTAACAACTACAATTTCAATACCCGTTTTGGCAAGAGCACCCGGTAATGCACCCGCCACATCGCCCAGTCCGCCGACCTTTGAATAGGGGTAAACTTCCGCTGAAACGAACAGAATTTTCATGGATATTTAACCGGTTGGTTTAATTTGGTGATTCTTTCAGGGTGCACCAATAACTAAAGTCCAGCGTCGGGAAAACATCATCATCTTTTTCGATGCGCTGCAGATAATTCTCAGCGCCTGTATCCAGAGAACCGCTTTTCAGGTAAGCCGACAGGATATTTTCGATTTTCTTAATTCGTTCATCATGCGCTACGATCCGGTCCTCGGCATAATCTCTGGCGCTCCAGGTGCTGATCAGGAATTGCCAGTCGGAGCTCTCCAGCAGGAGCAGCTGCCGCGCCATAATATTCAGGAGACGGCGCAGGGTTTCGTCTTTGGTATCTTTGTATGTGTCGGCGAGTTCGGTCATGCGATCTTCGGCAGCGTAGATATGCTTCCAGGTCCATTCCGTCCACTCATTTAACCAGATATAGTGAAAGCCCCCCTGACCCCAGGAACCTTCCGGGAGCGAAACTGATGCTGATGGTTGATTCTCGCGGAGATGTTCTCCGAGAGTGACTTTTTTCACATCGGCGCTCGAATTTAATTTTCTGAGGACTTTTCCAAGCCAGCGCGTTCCTTCAAACCACCAGTGTCCGAACAGTTCGGTATCAAAAGGCGCGGTCAGAATACCAACTTTAGCGGTTTTATCATAATTACCGTTGATATATTCATGCAGAATATTTACAAAATGCGACGCCTGATTTTCCAGCGCTTCTTCCACATCCTCAGGATAATATTCCATTTTATCGGCAAGATCGGCTTTGGCGCTGGTCACTTTCCAGAAGCGATGACCGCCGGGATAATGTTTCTTATGAAAATCCAGGTATCGACCATCCCCGGGATATCCGTATTCACCGCTCCAGACCTGTAATGCCGATTCCTCATGCCGACCATAAGCAACGGCGGCTCGACTGGTTCCGGTTGATGTAACCAGATAATTTTCAAAAATAGAGCGCTCTTTGATCTCGTCCATTGGTTTCCAGTTCTTCTCAAACTGACGCCAGAGTTGCTTTAACGAACTAAAACGGTCAATGTAGACGCCTTTCCCTTCACCGCCCATGAGCAAATGCTTATCAACAATGAAATATTGAATGTCATATTTATACAGAAATTCTTCAATGCCTTTGCGGAGAAATTTTTTCGAATATTCCGGAATCGGTGATGACCATTCATAGCTGGGTCGATAAGCACACTCCGGCAACCACATACCTTTCGGGTCCCGTCCGAAATGCCGCTTGTAGCTTTCCTTGCCAACCCGAACCTGGGCGTCGATTGCCTCATCGCTTCCCAACAACGGAAAATAACCGTGAGTCGCTGCACAGGTAATTATTTCCAGGTGATCATCGTCCTGAAGTTTTCGAAATCCTGCAAGAACGTTCCTGGAGTAGGTATCAATAAAAGTGCTTTTAATATCAGTATAATATTCTTCCCAGAAAATCGAGACCTTTTCAAGATGCTCATTTTTTATTTTTGCGAATTCGACTTTATTTTCCCGGGCGGCTTCAATCTTTTGATCTAAGTAGTGAATGAATCCGTGTTTGAATTTTTCCGAGGCCAGTTGCTCGGTCAATATCGGTGTAATGCCGAACGTCACTTTCGGGCTGATTCCTTCCGCAACCAGCGCGTCAAACTCTTTCAGCATTGTTATATAGGTTTCCGCCGCAGCCTCATAAAGCCAGTCCATTCCATGGGGCCACTCACCATGGTTGATCACATAGGGTAAATGACTGTGTAATACAAATGTAAAATATCCTTTCATTATGTCCTCAATCTTTTTTTTAATTAACTATTTACACCAGCTTGTAAAATACAACATTTTGAGGTAAAAGTCGCACAGCTTTCTGTTATTTCAGTCGATAATCGTATTGACATCATCAGATTTCTGTGCATATTTCCACCTCAACACCAAACTAAGAGGAAATTTGGCGAACCGCACCTGGAATCGTCACAAAGCTTCCTATTCCGGCTTATCGAGGATCGAATTGGGATTCTTCTCGGAATTAACGCGGTCATGATTATGCTGTTTGAAATGCCGCTGATTCACGGTTTAAGTCAATTCCGTCCACTCAAAATCATCAGTATTGGAACCCTGTTTATTAGCGCCGGATTTATATGACATTCGGTCTGCAAATCATCTGGTGTTCCGCCGAAGTTATCAGTGCCATAGTAAATCTGGGGTTTTAAATTTTAAATAACCACTTGAAAAATCAATAAACAGACAAGATCAGTCAGAAGCTCCCCGAAACGGTGATATCGACGCTTATGAAATTCCGTTTTCACGAGACCGACTTTCGGTTTCTTCGGACCAGAGTGCGATTGACCCCTGTAACCAGTTCATAGACCAGCCCTTTGAATGGCATAACCGTCACAAAATACAGGAAATGCGGTCGGGGAGGAATCGTATCCCTGACCTCTAATATTTTAGGTAGAAAGAGAATCATGATTATCAATCTGCTAACTGCCGACACAAGTAACACAAGCATGATTCCATTTGGGTTGAAGGGCGAAACCGTTGCTGATGCAGATTCAAAGGAAGCCAGGTATCCGCCCAGAGTGCCCCCTATAAAAACTGCGATGCCTTTCAGAAAATTGAAATACGAATACATCTGTATTCGTTTCTGAGACGGAATTGTATCATAGATAAAATTGGAAGATGACAGATTAAAGCCCGCCCAGGCAAATCCCGCTAAAATCTGAACAAAAACAGATAAAGGAAATATCAGAAAAGCGGGTATAAAACGAATCAGAAACCAGAACAGGGGTAACATTGCGATCAAATATCCAGCCACTTCCATGATCGTTTTATTGCCGTAGTGATCGGAATGTCGTCCCCAGAAAGTCATTGTTACAAAGCTGGCAATCGAGGCAGAACTGACTACAGCCATATATTGCAGATAAGTGAAGTGAAGATATCTCAGCCAATACAGACTCATCAACGGACTGGCAATAAAAACGGTGAAATTTACCAGTGAGAGGAAAAGTGTGAAAAGTCCAAAATTACTCCTGCGAATATTCCGGATGAAATCAATGAGGCGAAGGTTGTTTTCTTGGGTTCGGGGCGCCGGCGGTTCATGCTGACGAAACAGGTAATAGAGCGAAATCATCCGACTGGCGAAGGCTATAATGAAGATGGTCCCGAAAGCCGAAAGAGGGTGGGTTTTCGATAGGTGATCCAGAATTATCCCCGCGATAATCACCGATAAAAATGAAAAGAATCCCGAGATTCTGTTACGCTTGCCAAAATAACGACCGCGCTTTTCCTCGGGCACCAGGTTACCCATCCAGGCAAACCAGATCGGTCCGGGTAAAGCGCCGAAGCTCTGGTAAAGCATTACCAAAAAAATCAGAATCCAGACATTGCGGGTTAGGTAAGTAATTACAGTAATCACCAGCCACATACTGGCTTGCAGAAAGACGGAAATCAGCACAGCTCTCTTGGATGACTTGAACAGATGGGATACCCGCACAGAAAACAGTTGAATCAGAGCCGCCATAAACTGCGGCAGAGCTGTGAGCATCCCCATTTGCTGAGTCGTTGCGTTCAGAAATACTGCAAATGCCGGCAGATAGGAATCACCAAAACCTGCCATGATTGACCAGAACAACCCATCCCTAATGGAAAATTTCAGAGATTTTTCGGTTAAATACCGGGGTTCAGTCGGAGCTGCTTTATGCAAATGAGATCACCTCAAATAAACCAATTAAATTTTACACTTTAAGCGTTATCATCAAAGTTCAAAAATAAGAACAAACCGAACTTTAGATACACGATCGCAGGTCAGCACTTCATTGTTTTTGGATAATCTGACTTTATCGTGTATATTTGCGGCTTGTTATTTTGAAAGGATTTTTAAACCAATGCGTAATAATAAATTCAGAAATATCGCCATTATCGCCCATGTGGACCATGGCAAAACCACCCTGGTAGACGGTATGCTCAAACAGAGCGGCATCTTCCGGGAAAACCAGAACGTGGAATCCCGGGTCATGGACAATATGGACCTGGAACGTGAACGGGGCATTACCATCAATGCTAAAAACACAGCGATCTGGTACAAAGACACCAAGATCAACATTATCGACACGCCCGGTCATGCGGATTTCGGCGGTGAAGTGGAGCGGGGTCTGAATATGGTGGACGGCGCCATTCTATTGGTTGACGCCAGCGAAGGTCCGCTGCCCCAAACCCGTTTTGTGATCAAAAAAGCCCTGGCTAAAAAACTACCAATGATCCTGGTGATCAATAAAATCGACCGTCGTGACACCCGCATTGAAGAAGTTGTTAATGAAGTTTACGATCTTTTTATCGATCTGGATGCCGGTGAACATCAGATCGAATTTCCAATTTTGTATACCCAGGCCAAATTGGGTATCGCCCATCGCGATCTTAATGACGGTTCTGAAAATCTCCAACCACTGTTCGAGACGATTATTGAAACCATTCCGGGACCGGAAGCCGGTGACGGCAAAACGACTCAGTTCCTGGTAACAACCCTGGATTACGATCCCTATGTCGGTCAGATCGCCATCGGCCGTCTGGCTAACGGTACTTTAATAATGAATCAGAATTACTCTCTCTGCGGCGAAACCAAGATTATTAACAACGTCAAATTCTCGGCCTTATACACCTTTGAAGGATTAAAGAAAACACAGGTCGAAAAGGTGGAAGCCGGTGATATTATCGCCCTTGCCGGTGTATCGGGTGTTCGCATTGGAGATACTATTACATCTATGGAGGATCCAAAACCTTTACCGCGCATACATGTCGATGAGCCTACACTTTCCATGATTTTCTACGTCAATTCCAGCCCTTTCGCCGGTAACGAATCGACTTATTTAACCTACCGACACCTCAAAGAACGCCTGGAAAAGGAAACCCTGAAAAATGTCTCCATGCGTCTACTCCCGATTAAAAATCGCACCGATGCTTTCGAAGTCTGTGGCCGCGGCGAATTGCAAATGGCAGTATTAATTGAAACCATGCGTCGTGAAGGCTACGCTCTGATGGTCTCCAAACCCCGCGTAATTACAAAACAAATTGGTGGTAAACTTCATGAGCCGGTTGAACGGGTTTTTATCGACGTGCCGGAAGAATACGTCGGCGTGATCACAGAAAATCTCTCCCGACGTAAAGGCCGGATGGCAAATCTGATCAACAACGGTTACGGCCGGGTTAACCTGGAGATTTTGATTCCAACCCGGGGATTAATCGGTTTCCGCAGCCAGTTTCTTACTGACACCAAGGGGACCGGCGTTATGAACACCCTGTTTGAAAATTATCAGCCCTGGTTTGGTCCAATACCTCAGCGGGTTTCCGGCGCACTGGTGGCCGACCGCAACGGCCGGGTCACCGCCTATGCCAGTTATGCCATGGTAGATCGCGGCGAGCTTTTTATCACTCCCACCACAGAAGTCTACCGCGGAATGATCATCGGTGAACGTAATAAAGCCAGCGATCTCGATGTCAATATCACTCGTGAAAAGAAACTCACCAATATGCGCGCTTCATCTGCTGACACTACTGTTACATTGCGCCCGCCCCGCATCCTGACCCTGGACCAGTCGATTGAATTTATCGCCGAAGATGAGCTGATGGATATAACACCACAAGGCATCCGGCTCCGTAAAAGCGAGCTCGATCCCAATCAGCGTAAAAAAGTAGCCCGGGAACAGAACACTTTTGAATCGTTAAAATAGAATATTTTATCCGATATTTACTACTCGTTCCCAAATTGAATTTGGGAACGAGTAGTACGCAATCTTCAATCCGACTATTTATTTGATGAAGGGATATAGCAGCTTTGCGAAAGTTATTTTTATAGGGTTCGTAACGGGTAGTCAAAAATATTCGCGCTTATGGAGTGTGAACTTTCGCAAAGATTATCTGCCTGTAATTCTAACCGAATCTCTCTTTTTTTACCCGGTTTCAATTTCACATCGAATAGCGGAACAAGCACCGAACTCTGGTAAACTCGCTCGAAGCCGGATTCAGACAGCGACACGGTCTCAACCGGAAAATACCAGAATTTATCCGCATTATCGGCTGTAACAGTCAATTTAAACTTATCCCATTCATTGACAACAGACACGGACTTCGTGTTTGTCAATGCGCCGTTTGAATTTAAAGCGGATTCTTTTAACCGGATATTATCTGCCAGATAATACCGATCCGGAGAATTTCCACCTAACATGGCGAAATTAAATTCCGGTCCAAAACGAAATTGGTTTTTCTTGTCACCGGTATTTGTCAGACGATAGTGAATCTTTACGGATATTGTATCGAATGTGACCTCTTTTTCAATCCGAAACGGTTGCCAGTTAACCCAACCATCTCTGGCAAATGTAATACTGCGACGTTTTTTGTCAATTTTGTATGAATATTTGCCCTGGATAAAATCACTGTCTTCGTAATATTCACAGTTACGGAATTGTTCCAATGTCACAGATGGATTGATTATATGATCTAACAGGTTTTTGCGGGGATATTTATCATATTTCAGGAAATTTTCCAGTCCCTCTTCCTTGGCAATTACATTATCGTGGATTGAGCCGCTTGCGGATTCTTTGCCGGCATTGATAACCTTGCGATGATACGCCTCCTTATAGCGTTTTAAACTGTTCAATACATTATAGGACTTATCTAATAACGAAAACTCATTCATCATCGCTCCGCGGTGAGGTGCGAAAGCCATGTGCAAGTTATCTGCGGTAATGAGAATTTCCTCATCTCCATCAGCATCCACATCAAGTTTCTCAATATAAAAGCGGCTGCGCCGCTCGATTTTATTCAGAATCGCTTCACAGCTCAGCAATTCCTTATAAATTGCATGGCGCAAATGCGGCAAATACAAGCCACCAAAAATGCCGTGCCAGTAAGCGCAATTACACATACTCCGCCAGAGATGATCCCGGGCAGTTTTCAGGTCTTTCTTCTGTGTCGGGTTCAAATTGCTCGAATCAATTGCATGATAACGATTTGAGAGATGCTGCATTTTCTTCTGCATCCAGTTGGATTCATCGTATTTAAACAGGAAGTTCCTCCAGATACCGCCCTTGATAAAGGGTTTGACCTCTTCGCTGCGCTCCTGATGTTCAAATTCCTGAACCAGGTTGTCAAAATTTTCGCCGGCTTCCCAGGGCAGCGACCATTCACTCATTTCAAAATACGATGCCGTTG